>JAGLSB010000151.1 GCA_023135955.1 Bacteroidales bacterium
ATTACAAAAGTTTAACGGACTATTAGCTTAACAAAAGAAAAAAAATGAGCACGACAATTTTAGCTATAGAATCTTCTTGCGATGATACGGCAGCTGCCATATTGGAGGATGGATATTTATTATCAAGTGTAATTGCTAATCAGGATGTGCATAAGAAATATGGTGGAGTGGTTCCAGAACTTGCGTCTCGTGCCCATCAGCAAAATATAATTCCAGTTGTTGATGTAGCCTTAAAAAAAGCGAATAAAAAGATTGAGGAAATTGATGCTATTGCCTTTACACGTGGACCAGGATTGCTTGGTTCTCTGTTAGTTGGGACATCTTTTTCAAAAGCTTTTGCTTTAGCAAGGAAAATTCCTATGATAGAGATCCATCATTTACAGGCCCATATTCTGGTCCATTTTATTAAGGAAGATAGCAAAGCTGATTATCCGAAATTTCCTTTTTTATGTTTACTTGTATCAGGGGGGCATTCACAAATAGTTCTTGTAAAGGATTTTCTGGATATGGAAATAGTTGGGCAAACTATTGATGATGCTGCCGGGGAGGCTTTTGATAAATCGGCAAAACTTTTGGATCTGCCATATCCAGGTGGTCCTTTTATAGATAAATTGTCTAAGGAAGGAAACCCCTTAAAATATTCATTTAGTAAACCACGTCTTAATGATCTTAATTATAGTTTCTCAGGACTTAAAACTTCATTTTTATATTTCTTAAGGGATAAGTTGAAGAAAGATGAAAATTTTATTGAAAAGAATAAAGCTGATCTTGCTGCATCACTTCAGAAGACAATTATTGATATTTTGATGGATAAATTAATTCTTGCTTCTGATAAATATGATATCAAACAGATTGCTCTGGCAGGGGGGGTCTCAGCAAATTCAGGATTGAGAAATGCATTGGAAACTGAAGCTGCTAAAAGAAACTGGCAGGCTTATATACCTGCTTTCTCTTTTACAACAGATAATGCTGCCATGATAGCAATCACTGCTTATTATAAGTATTTAAATAATGATTTCAGCAGTCAGACAATAGCGCCAAAGGCCAGAATGGAGTTTTAAAGCTCAGCATTTAATTGATTTGTACCTTTTTCAAGAGTTTCGTCAAAAACCTGATCCAATTTTTCATTCAGTCCTCTGCATCCGGCAACTACAAGTTTTGCCCAATCGAGGTAAGCTAATTTTCTTTCCGGACTCCAGTCAACAGGATATACCAGGAAATCCCTAATGTTACAAATTTTGTCAGCAACTTTTATAAGTTTAGCATCATGACTAAGTCCTGGTGCTTTCTTAACTTGTAATTCTTTTCGGGTTGTATAGGGTAACTCTTTATTATCGCTCACTTCTAAAACTAGTTTTGCAATTTCAGAATTGAACTTTTCAGTTACCTCAGCTTCAGTTGCATCTGTATCCTCTATTACATCGTGCAAAATAGATGAGATAAGTAAATTACTTTCATTTTCTCCACATTCAATCAATAAATTGGCCACTTTTAATGGATGATTTATATATGGAATTTGATTAAATCCTTTCCTTCTCTGATATCGGTGTTTTTCAGCTGCAAATACTGCCGCTTTTATAATCATAGATTCTTTCACCAGAATAAACTTTTGTTAAGGGTTTGTTAATCCCTAATTATTTTCAGCAAAAATAAAATAATAAGGTTTACTTCAAAACAAAATTGATAAGTTTTCACTAAAAATTTATGATTCCCATCAATTTATTGTAAGTTTTATTTTGTCATAATATAAATTGTGCTTACTTTAGAAGTAAATAAATAGTAATTGCTAGATTCTTTATACATAGAAGGTAGCCGGAAAACGCCATTAATATCAATGGATGTCAACGGTAAATTCAGAATTGAAGGTCGTTCTATTCCTGAAGATGCTAGTTTGTTCTATTCCAGTGTATTGGAATGGATCGGGAAATACTTAATTAGAAATAGCCAACAGACTACAATCGAGATTGCTCTTGAATATTTAAATAGCGGTACTTCAAAATATATTCTTCAAATTTTAAAAATGCTGAATGAATATAAGCCTGAAAGTCACGTACTTACTGTGAATTGGTATTATGAAGTTGGTGATGATGACATTCTTGAAAGAGGTGAGTATTATTCTTCAATTCTGGAAATTGACATTAACTTTATTGAAACTGAATAATATTCATCCAGACAACTAATTTCCAGGTCTCTTTTAATCTCAGAATTTTCTTATGTGTAAAATATAATTTTACTAAAACTGACCAGGGATTCCGGTTTTTTTTAGTAAAGTTACCTTAATACCATCAAATTGGTTTTTCCTTTTTGCTTCTTTCAAAGCTCTTGGAAATTAAAAGAAAAGAATAACAGTATTAATATAATTGCGAAAGCCGCTTAGTATAAACTTAGCGGCTTTCTTATTTAATGATCTAAATCTTAAGCCGGTATTTATTAGGCTTAACCAGCGACCTGAAATTAACTGTAACTGATGCGGATAGGCTGACTTTATATCAGGATAAATCTTAAATCCTGAATAATAATTCCTATGTCGTGAATTCTCATCCATATTAAGAATCTTTTCAGCTGTATTTTTTTCATAGATTTCCAATGGAATGTCCTGTACCAATGTACCGCCTGCAGCTACATTCATCGATTGTAGTCCAAGACATATACCAAGTATAAGGTATTTGGGTCTTTTTTTTAAGAAAGGTTTAAATTCAGGATTTTGTGAGCCCCCAAGTAAATGAAACAGAAAGGAAAGCTCGTAATAATGTCGCCACGGATCTGTAACAACTAAAACCTTTGAAAAGTAAGCCTTAGTGTAACAAATATTCTTCAACGCTCGTAAACGCTAGTTTCCACTTTTGTAAAAAGAATAGAATACACCTCATCAGGAACCCATACAAAACCCTCAAATGTTTAAAAAATACATAACACTTGTAATATCTCTTGCATTTACAACCCTGAATTCCGTAAATGCGCAGAACTCCAACGTGGCTCAGTATTTCGATGACAGCAATGTTTCAATATACACAAGGAGTGTCAAATTAGGCTACCATCCGATAAAGGGAGAGACCTCTGTTAGTTTTGAGAAGGGATTTGGAAACATTACTGCTCTTGAATTTGGTATCGGACTTATTAATGTTTCCAGATTCAGCTCATTGGAAAGGTTTTATGATAAGCGAGACTATTATTTTGCATTGCCCGCAACCACACTTCAAAAGAGTTTCGTACCCAATATCTGGATACAACCAAAGATGTATCTGAATGAATATTTTCATAGATTTTATTTTGGATTTTTTGTTGGTCTTACCAAGCTTTCACAGGAGCTTCTGACAGACATTAACGCTGTTATGGGGTATAAGATAAGGCTTCTACCACAATTATCTTTTGAATTTCAAACCGGTATCGGGAGAAGGTTCTTCACAAATACTTTTTATTTGGCAGGGGTTCCGTATGAGGAGCAATTGTCTGTTGTCGTTATTCCAGCCATTTTCAAACTGGGATACTCATTATAATGATAGGAATAAATGATTATTAATACCTCAAAATTACATACAATGAATAGAAAGATTGTTGCCTTTATCATGGTTATGATTCCATGTGTGGCCTTTTCTCAAACCTATGATGTTCAGAAAATAACAGGTACAATAGAAAAAGTGAAACTTACGGAAGTGGTTTTCAAGTACAAACCTGTAGCAAGTTATGAGAACACCTTCAGCTATTTGCTTCTTCCCAATGAAGAGTCAGTTGGCAAGTATGGAAGATATTACAGAATAGAGAAATATGATATGGATATGAACCTGATTAAAAGGGTGCAAATTGATTTAACCGAAGATGATCATGAAAAGCGATTTAACGAGTTAATCTATTTCCAGGATAAATTGTATCTGTTTTCATCATTTAGAAATGAAATGGATGGAAAGGTATATCTATTTGTACAAACCATGGATAAAAACAATTTCGAGGTAAATGATGATATCCAAAAAATTGCAGAACTGAGTTACGATACCAAAGTCAAGAATTTTATATTACGCACAGATTATGCTGTTTCTGAAGACGGATCAAAACTTCTAATCTATACCTACCCCGACAATATCAGATATGTACAGTTGCAAGGTAAACCCGATCCTAAAAAAGTTGAAGAGAAAAGACAATTCATTTATGTCTTTGATGAGAACGTGAATCTTCTTTGGGTACAAGAGTCAGGCAAAGCTATCAATTCAGGAGTTTTTGTGTTTGACAAATACATTGTCAGTAACAATGCAAATGTGTATATCACCGGAAGAAATTTTGAAAAT
>JAGLSB010000152.1 GCA_023135955.1 Bacteroidales bacterium
AAGACGGAAATCTTAGGGTGAAAATAATTCATTATGCAAAAGACGGCGGTTCATGGGAATTGCAATACCATGAACAAGACAGTACCATGAAATCCATTGAAATAGTCAATGATACTGCAAAAGATTGGCTTACTACCGAAATTATTCTTACCGATGCTTTATTGAATAACGACGGAGAAAAGGGAGCAGACCTTATTCTGCAAAATAAAGGCACTACCAATTGTAGATTCCATTTAATAGAATTAACCCTTCCAGAACCACCCGCTGCTGTCGGAGGAGTTTCCATTAAATCCAATTCGCGATCATACTTGGTGGTAGCAAGCACACGCCAGCTTGAAGCGATCATATCACCTGGTGATGCCGCAAATCAAGACGTAACCTGGGCTTCACTGAATCCGGAAATTGCAACAGTTGATAGTATGGGATTGGTTACAGCTGTGGCAATAGGTACTGCAACTATAGAAGTTACAACAATCGATGGTGGTTTTACTGAAACTATTGATATTGAAGTAATAAGCGGAGATGAAGATTTTGTACTTATTAAATCGCCTGCAACCAATGATGATTTTTTTTTTGGACAAGCTGTAAAAGTTATAGCAGACGGCTATGATAGTGATGGAATCGAAAGAATGAGGTTTAGAGTTGACGGCGGATCGTACAACAATGTCACTGTGCCTCCTTATGAATATACATTTAACAACTTAAGTCTAGGAACACATACATTTGAAGTTCAGATGAAAGACAGCATACTACCAGTGGCAGGCAGAATTCTTTCAGCACCGGTTACTATTATAGTTATCCCGGCTCCGTCATCCGATGCAACATTATCTGACTTATCGGTTGAAGGAACAACAATAACAGATTTCGCTCCAAATAAAGAGGTTTATGACGTTGAGCTACCTGAAGGTACAACAGATGTGCCTTTAGTAACGGCAACGGCCACAGATGAAAATGCTGATGTTCAGGTAACCGATGCTGAGAGTTTACCCGGAACTACTTCAATTGTAGTTACAGCAGAAGACAGTGTTACTACCAAAACATATACCATCAACTTTACCGTAGCTGATCCGGACGTTAGCATTTACAATCTGAGTGTTTCCGATACAGAGTTTGCGAAAGTGTATCCAAACCCGGTTAAAGAATTCCTGAATATAAAATTCGCCACAGCGGGTATGCGCAAAATCAATTTATTCAACAATGTTGGTCAACGTATATACTTTGTTCAAACTAACACTGATAATGTTGTGATTGATATTAGGACATTAAATATAAAAGGCTTAGTTACCCTACAGATAAAAACGGATAACTCAGTGACGAATCACAAAGTGATTGTAAAGCAGCAATAAAACTATTGATTATGATAAAAATGCACAACAATAAAAAGACAATAATTATGGGAAATTCTTTATGTAACTTAATTATCAAAAAAATAGTTGCCATCATTATTTTGGCTGTTAATTGGATGGCCGGTTCTTCATTAAAAGCCCAGGAGCAAAAATTAAATATTGTAATGATTGCGGTTGACGATCTTAACGACTGGGTTGGGGCTTATGGAGGGCACCCTCAGGTGAAAACTCCAAACATCGATAAACTAGCAGCCAAAGGTATGCTATTTCGCAATGCCAGCTGTCCGGGGCCGGTGTGTGGGCCTTCACGATCTGCCCTTCTATCAGGTTTTATACCTTCAAGATCGGGTGTTTATGGCAATGGCAATAATATGTTGGATTCAGAATTGGTACAAAAAAATCCTACAATGCCAGAGTACTTTTCAAAACACGGTTATGTCACCATATCAAGAGGTAAAATATTTCATAAACATACTACGCCCAATGGAGGGGATGAAGGACATTGGGCTTATGATATATGGGAAAAAACGTCTGGTGGCAGTGGTATAAATAGGGATAAATTTTATTCTCGTAACAAAGGAATAATTAACGGGGAAAAAATTGAGAATCCGTTATTTACTGCAGCTGGAGGTTCTCCATTTGAATTTGGTCCAACCAAAGAAGGGAAGGAAAATACCAAAGATTATAAGACAGCTAAGTGGTTTGAGGAAAGGTTGCAAGATGACTATGACAAACCATTCTTTATGTCAGTGGGTATTTCTAGGCCACATTTACCGTTTGTGGTTCCAGAGGAATATTTTAACCTGTATGGTCTTGATACCCTTCAGATACCGGAATATCGTATGGATGACTTGGATGATATAGTAAGTAGGGATGGGAAAAAAATGTTTAAGCCTCATCCGGATTTCTTATGGACAAAACACTATAATGTGCAGAAAGAGGCTGTGCGTGCCTACATGGCGGCTGTATCGTATGCTGATGAATGTGTGGGTGTGGTGCTTGATGCATTAGAAAACAGCAAATATGCTGATAATACTATTGTCATGCTATGGGGAGACCATGGGTGGCACTTGGGTGAAAAACTAAAATACCGTAAGGCTTCGCTGTGGCGTGAGGCTACTCAGTTGCCTTTTATTGTTCATGTCCCCGGGATGACCAATGGTAAGGAA
>JAGLSB010000153.1 GCA_023135955.1 Bacteroidales bacterium
TTACCAACAGCTTGTATCGGGCGGAGTAAAAATAAAGGATATTAGTGGAGTTAATGGAGAACCTGACGGAGTTATTGATGGTCATGATCGTACTATTCTTGGAAACGCCAACCCTGATCATTTTGGTGGATTGATAAATAAAATTAGCTATAAAGGAATCGATTTGAGTATTGCCTTTCAATGGTCGTATGGCAACCAGGTTTATAATATGGGAAAAGCTCTGGGTATGCAAAATTCCAGCTACGATAACAGATGGCCAAATTACAGGGATAGATGGACTGAAGAAAATGTTAACTCAGACGTCTGGCATATTAATGGCGCCCCCAAGAGAGAACATCTTTTATCAACCTATATTGAGGATGGCAGTTATTTAAGGCTGAGCAATATATCCCTGGGTTATAATTTACCTGTCAACCTATGCTTAAGAATTAACATTGGCAGTGCCAGAGTATATATTGCCGGCGATAACCTGTTTTTATGGTCTAAATATTCAGGATATGATCCTGATGTAAATACTAGTCGTTATGGGAACCTGAATCCTGGTTATGACTTTGGTGGCTATCCTAAATCAAGAAACCTACGTATTGGAACTTCAATTACTTTCTAAATCAATATAATTAAGCATATCGATAATGAAAAGACTAGCTATCATATCAACAATATTCATCCTGTTTACAGCTTGTGAAAAGTTTTTAGAGGAAGATATCAAAAACAAATATGTATTGGAAGCCTGGTATCAAACTGAGAGCCAGGCCGAAGCATCATTAACCGGTGTTTACGGCCTTTTAAGGGATATTTATGGAAGTCCGAATGCGGTCGATTTTGTATGGGGTACAATGGGTACCGATATCTGCTATTCCGTTCAGGCCGAAATGGCCTATTTTGTTAATTACGACTTTGATGCTACAAACAACACAATTTATAATACCTACAAGAAAAATTATAGAGTCATTAATCAGGCTAATTCTGTTATTGATCGTACTAGTGCAATGAAGGTTGATGAACAGATTACAGAAGGAGCAAAAAAGAGAATAATTGGTGAAGCAAAGTTTTTACGAGCTTTATGCTACTGGAACCTTGTGAGGATTTATGGTGATGTACCTTTAAAACTAGATGAAACTTCTTCAGCAGAGGGCCTTGAAATTCCTAAAACTGCCGCTACCATTATCTACGATTCTATAGTTGCTGATTTAATGAAAGCAGAAGAACTTATGCCTTATAATACTGTAAACGGAAGGGCTAATAAGTATGCTGCAACAACATTGCTTGGTAAAGTATATCTCCAAATGACCGGTCCTCCTGTAAGTAACAATTCGTATTATGTCAATGCTATTGAAAAGCTAAAAATTGTAATTGATAGCTGTAAATTTGAATTATTATCTAGTTACGCTGACATATTTAATCTGGAAAATGAAGGACATAAAGAGGCGATTTTTAGTTGCGCTTATGCCTTAAATGAAATAGGTAGCAACCAGGGTAATCAGCTTGTCAGATTCTTTGGAGTAGCAGGTTCCTATACAAATGGCGGATGTCATCCTCATTATAAAGTGTTCATCGATGAGTTTGTGCCTTTGTTTGATACAGCTGATACAAGGTTTGAACAAAATGTAAATACTGTGGAAGTCCTTAATAACCAAGGCGTAACTATTCCGTTAGAGAACACAATAATATCTGAAGGGACTGTTTTAGCATGGAACGTGAAGAAATGGAGTAAACCTCTTGGGGTTGAACCAACTTTTGCAGAAACTGAATCTCCTTACGACTGGATTGTACTTCGTTATGCAGATGTGCTGTTAATGTATGCTGAAGCATTAAATGGATTCTATGGAGCTCCCAATCCTGAAGCATATGATGCTATCAACCAAGTACGGTTGAGGGCTGGGTTACAAGAACTAGAATCAGGACTGAGCAGTGAAGATTTTCTTAATGCTGTGCTTAATGAACGTGTGCTTGAGTTATGCTACGAATCTTCCAGAAAGGATGATCTATTTAGGAATGGCAAGCTTGATGAAGTAGTAAGAAATATCCCCTCAGATGGTTACTATCAGGATATTAAAGTTACTTGTGCTACTCATTATGATTCCAAGCGGGGTCCTTACTGGCCTTTGCCTCAATCGGCTATTGACATAAATCATGCACTGGAACAAAACCCGGATTATGAATGAATTAGCAACCTTCAACAACCTCAATTAATATGAATTGGAATCACAATAAACAACTAAGTGTCTATGTACTAGAAAATTGAACAAATGTGTTTTTCTGGTACATTAGTGAAAATCCAGGTGTTTTTTTTAAAACAATTGAATCAGGAGTGATACTATATTCTAATGCATTGCAATATTATTGTATAATCTAGTTGTAATCAAACTATTATGATGCAGATACTAATTATTAATATAAAACTATAAGAAAATGAAAAAATTTTATCTTTTTATTTCTACTATTGTTTTGTGCTTGTTGACTGCTCCCAACCTCTATTCTGTTGCAGATCCCGACACTATAGTGGCATCAGATGATGCACATACCTATAGTAGTAATTTAACAAAAAATACGGGATCTTGGGGTAATCTTGCTGTAAAAAATTCGGGTTCCGAGATTAGATACATTTATGTTAAATTCGACCTTAGAGGATTAACAAACGTTGCGGAATCAGTAATTTATTCATTTACTTCCAAAGTAAGTGACTCTACTCAAAACAATACACTCGGTTTACATATGGTAAACTCTACTGACTGGAGTGAAAGTACACTTAACTGGGAAAATCAACCTGATTTTACAGTGGACCCTTTCACAACGGTTGATGTTCTCACGAAAAGTTATTTTTCAGAGTATCAGGTGGATTTGACACAAACAGTAAAAAACCTACTCTTTTCAGGAGATTCGATACTATCATTTGCTCTAAAAGCAAAGACGAGCAGTTATATACTATTCGATGTAAGAGCTTCTGAAAATAGCAATGCAGATGAACATCCAAGACTGTTTTTTACATATAAAGATGTTTCTGCCAATCAGGAAATAACTCTTTCGGCAGAATC
>JAGLSB010000154.1 GCA_023135955.1 Bacteroidales bacterium
TGGGGATATTCAAATAAACTTCTTGATCTGATTGCTCATATGAACTCTGTTAAATAGATCATGACAGGCACTATTAAGTATAACTTATATTGATACAAAAAAACCGCAGGCTGATTGTCCTGCGGTTTTTTTATAGTAAAAATTAACCCTAATAATAGTCGATTAATTTAAACGGTAATTGAACAGTTGACTGATAATGCTGACCCAGTTCCTGAATCGATTCATCATCTTCTTCATAGTACCAATTCACAATACAATCTTTCCCCAAATCATAATTAACCTTCAAAATCCTTAGGAGTTCGAGCATATACTTGGATGAACCTGAATTTATGTATTCAAGGTTAATGTCCACCCTGGTAATTTCCTGAGGATTTTTATAATATTCCTTGAGAAGCTTAATGATTTTATCATAAAACCCTCCAGGATCTTCAGGTATAGATCTTCCTTCAATTTTTAGAATTCCCTCATTAGGTATAAAATGAACAGAGGGGGTATTAAACGTTTTTTTCAATATATATTCTTCCATCGTATTTAGTTTTTACTCATATCTCAAAGCAATAATTGGATCTTGTCTTGCCGCTTTTACCGCAGGAAAATATCCTGAAATAATCCCCACCATAAAGCACAAGAAAACACCAAGGAAAATCCACAACCAAGGAATAATAAATGGAGATTTTATTAAAACAGAAACCAAATTCCCGATTATAATTCCTAATATAATTCCAAATATTCCACCTAGCTGTCCTATTATTACGGCTTCAAATAAAAATTGTTGCTTAATTGTACCACTTTTTGCACCCATTGCCTTTCTTATACCAATTTCTTTGGTTCTTTCTGTAACTGAAACCAACATTATATTCATCAAACCGACTACAGCCCCAAATAATGTAATTACTCCAATAATGATTGCAGCGAAGTTAATTTTACTTATGCTTTCAAGTAAAATATTAACCAGATTATCACTTTTGGTAATATTGAAATCACTTTCATCCTTGGGATCAAGATTTCTCACAATTCTGAATATTCCTTCAGCCTCTCCGATTGCTGCCTCTTGAAGATGATTTTCGATTGTTTTTACTGCTATAGAATACCGCATATTTGGTCTGGAATAATACTGTCTTACATTAGTATAAGGTAAAAGACAAATCTTATCTGAACTCATACCCATACTCGAACCCTTAGTTTTTAAAACGCCAATAACTTTATACTTCCCACCGCCAATGGAAATAATTTTATTTATCGGATCTTCATCTTTTTTGAATAGCATCCCTTCTAATTCCCCACCTATTAAAACATAATTTCTGAAATTTAAAACTTCGTCTCTATTAAAATTTCTTCCCTTTTCTATCTCAAATCCACCTGTCGATAAATAGTTTTCATCTGTTCCTATAACAGGAATATTAGGGTTGGTTTTCTCCGACCCATATTTTATAGTAGCCATGCTAGAAGCCCATGTCCAGATAGACACAACAGTAGGAAATTCAAACTTATCTTTAAATTCCTGAGCCTGACGGAAAGAAATATAAGTATGATTTTTATTCCTGTATCTTTTATTTCCAATCTGTATATTCATGCTCCTGCTTTCAATTGTGAAAGTATTTGCTCCCATCATTGTAAATTCATTTGTAAGGGAATTTGTTATGGAATCTATTGCCGTCAAAATCCCAACAAGAGCCATTATCCCAAAAGCAATTATTGAAATTGTTAATATAGTCCGCAGGCGGTTGGTCTTGATAGACTGAAGTGCTACTCTAATATTTTCCCTAAAAAGTGTCCCTAACATAAAAAATATTGAATTAAAATTTAAAGTTAGTTAAATCCTTAATAAAATGATAAAAACTTATAAAATATCAGCAATCTTAAGATTATTCTACAATGATTTAAAATATCTACTTATTTTAATATCAACATAGGATTAAAATTTAAATAGATATTGTAAATTCGTGCTTTGAAATAAAAAGCACAATATTATGGTATTTGATCTTGAAATGATAAAGAAGAAGTATGAAGAAATGGCTGAAAGAATCAGTCAAGCAAAAAAAGTTACTGGCAGATCCTTAAGTTTAACAGAGAAGATTCTTTATTCTCACCTCGATGAGGGAAACCTTAAGTTGGCCTATACCCGGGGAAAAGAATATGTCTATTTTCGTCCCGACCGCGTAGCTATGCAAGATGCAACTGC
>JAGLSB010000155.1 GCA_023135955.1 Bacteroidales bacterium
ACCCAGAGGGTCGGGGAATTAAACCACTTTAAATTAAAAAAAGACGCATGATTATGCGTCTCAACAGAACACCAACTATCCCAGAAGATATTCATCAAAGAATAACTTTACTCTCCACTTTCTGATACTCTCCATATCCTTTTATTTATAGAGATTATGAATAATTTGAGATTCCTAATACTTTTATTCATGTAATTTTTTAAGCATTTCGTGGAATTTATGCCAATTTTTGTTTAAGCTTTTTTTAATATTTCAAACAAGGAACTATAGTTTTGAATATATTTAGAATATTCTATTTAAAGCATATCTATTGATTTGTTTTTTAGACCTTTATATTATCTTTCCTATTTAGAATCAGACCCGTTCTGGATCCTTGAGCCAATGCCAAATTTGGCTTTTTGTTCAACTTAGTTTTATATTTGTTAAACATTTTTAACAACAAACATACAGCTATGACAGCAAAGGAATTCAATAATGAACTCATCAGCATGGAAGTCAACCTTGAAAGGTTTGCAATGAGTTTAACTTCTAACAGAGAAGAGGCAAAAGACCTGTTACAGGAAACATATTTAAAAGCTCTCACTTATAGGGATAAATTTCAGGAATTCACTAATCTGAAAGCCTGGGCATATACTATAATGAAAAATACCTTTATTAATAATTACCGCAAATCAGTTCGGGAGAAGACAACAGTTGATAACACTAAAGATCTGTATTATCTCAACAATTCTAAAGAATCTGGCTTTGTAAAACCTGATTCAGAATATCAACTAAAGGAATTAAACAAGGCAATTGAAAAACTTGATGCAGATTTCAAGCTCCCCTTCCAGATGCATACTGAAGGATACAAATACAAGGAAATTGCAAATGAACTGAATCTTAAAATTGGTACAGTAAAAAGCCGCATTTTCTTTACTCGCAAGAAATTAATGGAATCACTTAAGGATTATGTTGCCTAATATATTTTTTAGGGCTTTTTAAGATTTGCGCATCTCTTTTTCTTTTGTTGGGCCTGAGGCCAGGAATAGATGCGTCTATTGGCCTTATAAAGAAAATAAACTTACGCCTTTCTGAATTCCAGAAAAATTTCCATTTTTGTAATATGAAAATATTATGGAATAAGCAATTCTGGACTGTAGTCTTTTACACATGGCTGATCGCTTTGTTAATACTTACTTCCATGGCCTTCCCAAACAAAATTACTCCTGAGGAAGAGTCCGGGCCAAGGTGGGACTATTTTGAACATTTCTTTTTATACCTTGCAATTCCAATATTATATTTCTTCTCCAAAGGCGCCTATCTTAACAGGATAATCAAGAAAACTTATCAAATATTTCTTATAGGATTACTTTTTGCCTGTCTGACAGAATTACAGCAGTTCTTTATTGAAGGAAGAACTTTTAATCCTGTGGATCTCGTTCTCAACACTAGTGGGTTTATAATTGGAATACCCATTGGACGAATTCTTTCCAAGAAGCTTAAGATTGCCTGACACTTAGAGCGGATAGGTCAATAAGCTCGTGCGGACTGGAAGCCAGAATTTCCACGGTATGCCGGTCAGATGATAGCAAATTGGGTTGACGCATACATGCGGGAAGAGAATGCTGACAAAGAGCGTCTGCCAGAAATGGTGACTGCAATTTCAACTATTGTTACCAGGATGGAAGACAATATGAAAAAATCGCAAACGGGATATCTCCTCGCCCGGAACAGACGATACTCATAGTCAAATCAGCTGGCCATCACATAATATGGAATTAGCAAGGTGTTTATGGAAGGCTATGCCGCTGCTTTACCCGCTTCGAACAGCTTGAGAATGATTATCCGGAGCTTGCAGAAAAGTACAAACAAGTAATCCTGTCCGCAGCAAACTTTTATCTGACTGCCTCCCCTGACAATAATGATCTGCTGAAACCAAAATCGACCGCAAATGTGATTACATTACTGATTAATAGCTGTAATATAACAGGAGAAAAAGAATATCTTGAGCGTGCCAACTATTTTGGGAAACTGGGAATCAAGCTGTTTCTGGATGATGGACTGCCTCTTCCTACAGCTACAAACAAGCACGATCACTACGAAAGTATTACTGGCGGACCCCTTTTCATGTATTCTCTTCTCAATCTTTATGAGGCATTGGAGGATATCCAAACACCTAAGATATAATACTAATGTAGTGTTGGTATAGTTCCAATATAATTGGATGATATCTCAAAAACTCGTCTACTATATTAGGGACTGGCCTTATTACTTATCTTAATAAAAAATTTTAGTTCTTAAATTCTTATTAATGTATTGAATTTTTTCTTGAGGAATATCAATTTCAGCTGCTATTTTAGGCCATTGATTCACTGCTGATACAACTTCTTCTAAAATCGCATTGGCTTTTTTGATTCCAAAAGTTTTAGCAAAGTCTAATAAATCGGCTTTAGTAAAATTATCGTATTTACCATTAATTGATGATTGGTGTACATTAGTCCATGTTCCACCCTGACTATATGAAAAACAAATATCATATGCTGGAGATATTTGCCATTTTCCACCCTTATTCATTAAGAATGAGAAGTTCTTTACATGATCATCATGATTTCTTGCAACGACATTGAACAGCATACGTCTATATTGCTGTTCATATTGTTTATATGAAAGCTGAAGCCTTTTCATAACTCTGAACAAAGTTTCATAATTGCTGGCTTTTTGAATTCTGTAATCTATGCCTGTTAAAGCGCTGAATGTTTGCATATGAATCTTCTCACCATTATCAGTGCGGTCAAATCGTTTTGTTAAAAAGTGAAATCTACCATTTTCTTCATGCAAAGTACTTTCTGAGATTTCAATTCCGGCTTCTTTTGCTAATTTGTAATAAGCAAATTCTATTTTACCCATACCTTCACTTTCTCCCAGGTTTTGTTTATTTGCCCCGTCTATTTTCAGTAGCCAATACGAATAGCCTTTTGGTTGTATGATGTCGCCGGGTCTTATTTCTTCAATTTTTTTGTTTTGATCTCTTTTAATGGCAATCAAAGCTTTAGCCCTTGCTCCTCCAGCAGAGGTGCCTATTCTCAATAATTCAGTAAGACTATCTTTTTCCAAATCAGAAAAGGAACTTTCTTTCTTGCTTTCTAAAACGCTTTTTGCAACTTCATATATTTCACTAATATCAACCAGGCTATTACCATCTTCTCTGTGATTAACTGGTATATACTCCAATGCGCCCATTCCTCTTTTGCCCACATAAGTTAATCTGTCGACCGGATTGATGTCATCAATGACCAATTCTCTTTGTTTTAGCCATTCTTTCATCATGGCATTACCAAAATCATCTGGCATTGAATCAGATAATAGATAAGGCAGGTTGTGAAAGTTGACATGATCTCTGTTTGTTTCAAATATTCCTTCTTCTGTTGGCATTATAATAGGAGAAGGTTCTATGACTTTAACCATCTCGCTATTATATTGAAAAGCAGAACTTTTCTTTTCAGCATTCCATTCTGCCGTTCCTAATAATTGACCATGCAACATAACTTCTACTATCATGCTTATTTTATTTTTTTAGATGCACGTTTTCTTTCAGACTTTAGTTTCGCTTTTTCAAATTTTAATTTAAGTTCCAGATTTTCTCCTACTCTAAATACTGATTCAAAATCTTTTATTCGATTTAATCTCATTAAAATCCTTATTAGACTTTCAACCGTTGTGGATTTCCCTTGCTCAATAAGGCTAATTGTTGAAACACTTAATCCAACTTCTTCACTCAGTTCTTTTTGAGTAAGGTTGTGTTGAAGCCGTATTTTTTTAAGCCTTTTACCTATTTCTTTTAACATTTCCTGCTCTGTTAAAAACAACCAATTATCCATTTTATCAATTTTTAATATTAATATATAAGTAGTTAAGTAACTTATATTGACATAACTCTCAATATTCTATAAGTTAATACAAATATAGCAAAATATCTTAACTATTATAATATTAATAGATATACACTGAATGTGTATGTAACTACTAATTTTTTAATGGTTATGTGTGACTGGAGAGTTTGTCTGTATATACACAAGGTTTTCTTTTGCTTTATTATCCCAACGTATGGGAAGCCCCTTCTTCTTTACCAATTTTCTATCTCCTTTTCAACTTCTTCCTGAGTTGTGTATAGCCCTGCCTTTACTCGTTTTGAAGCTGCTTTTACCCTATTCTTAAGGTCTTTTTGTGTAATTGGAGAGCCATCAACATTAAAACCTATAATTTCAGATTTCTTATATTTCCTGCTTATAGCATGCATCATTTTCAGGAAAGTCTCGTCCGCATGATCAATATAGTTATGAAGCTCTTTTCTTAATTCCCTTGCATCCATGATATTGTTTTTATTCAAAATTAATGAATATTTCGGTTATATGTTATAATGAAGTGTTAGTATTTTCTTTTGTATATAAACATAAGAGACTGTCTCAAAAGTCAAGTTTTATAATAATAAACTTACAATTTGACACCTAGCCAGGTTCTACCCCCCTGATCCCGATATCTATCGGAACCCCCTAAAGTAGGGACTTTAGAAAGCAAATTCAAACCTAAAGCATTGACTTCTGGTTTGATAGTTTCAATCTGTAAGTTCAAATTTTTAGTATTATAGTTTTGATACAACCTCTGATATAAAGCCTTAATAAACTTTTTTTGATCTTACGAATACCAGGGAAAGCTATTTTGGTTATAGTATCGCTAGTTACAACTGTGCTGGCAGATGGATTAGTTTACATGCCAAATGACGAAGGTGTGGTCACTGTGATAAAACCAGGCCCAAAGTTTGAGACAGTTGCCCGGAATGACATTGGAGAAAGGATGATGGCATCTGCAGCCATTAGCAATGGCAAAATATACCTGCGAGGAGAAAAGCACCTCTTCTGTATTGGCAATGAATAAACAAAGCTGCAAATAGAAGTAATCTCAAAGTACAATCTGAAACCAGTTCTTGTTCATGGCTTAATTGGATTTTTGCTTCAAGTCGATTTCAGCGGCCTCCATCTGGATTGGGTTTTATTAACCGCAGAGTTTACCATCGCTGGAGCTTGATCGCTGAGTTAAAAAGAGTTTTTATATGGTATTACATTTTTGGGGTTAGGCAGAACCTTCATTCTAAGGATCATCACAAGAACAGAACAGGGAGGTCAGACTAAATATAAGTCCCGGCAAAGCTACAAAGACTGTTCTTACAACATAAGATTTAACTCTTTTTATAAAACGCCAAAAAAAATATTGAAAAACTAAAATATCCAACTAATTCTTAATACTTATCCTCTGCCACGACCTGACATAAGCGACAATATCAACTCGCTCCCTGTCTTTTAGCATCGGATGACCTTTCTCCTCATTTCCCCAACGGGGCATTTCCGTTCCCTCCCTTCCAATTGTAAGTGTTGCAAGAATATAACCATTGGAAGCTGCACTAAGTAACTCCTGGTTATTCAAGGCAGGAGCCTTTACCCCCTCACCATCAATCCCATGACATTCAGAACAATGCCTCTCAAAAAGAGTCCTTCCATCCTCTTTGTTTCCGGGATTCGCTCCGGCAAAAATATAACCAAGTTTTTCGCTTGATTCAGCTCGCAAAAAAGAGATGATGTTTCCTATATCATTTCTCTCCAATCGCTCATCATTATATACATCAGTACTCCAGCCAAACATCGCTGTATGACTCCGTCCATTAGCTATGGTCTGATATAGAAATGCATCTGCAACTACATCCATAAAATCTTTATTGATAATAGCTGGTCCGGTCTGACTCTGACCAGACTCACCATGGCATCTGGAGCATAAATAATGGTATTTGAGACCACCAGCCACAGGATCAGAATCCTGAGCAATCACCGATATATTTTGTGGTGAATATGGATACCAGGTCCTGATATATTTCACAACACTAAGCATACCCTCATTGGTTAATATCGTCCATGAAGGCATACCTGTATTTCCTCTTCCTCTAAGCAATGTATTAAATAAATAAGTATTGGAAGCGTAAGAAAGTAAATCGACCCTATTCAATGAAAGTGCAATGCCTCCTCTCCCTTTTTCCCCGTGACAAGTGACACAATTTTGCTCAAAGATCTTCTCCCCCGATGAAGCAGACAACTTGTTATATAAAAGGTGATCAAACTGTTTATCAGCTTCCTCCTGAGTTTGATTTAACATCCTTGCCAACGCATCTATCTCCTCCTCTTTCATTCCTGATACACTCTCCATCCATGATGACATTTGCCTCCTGCTTCTACCCTTCTGCATGGTGAATCGAATAAAATCCTCTGAAGCCACTCTTCTGAAATCCTGGCTCATAATGGCTGGCACACCTGTTTTATATTCAGCATAACTTTTACCTGTGCCATCTTTACCATGACAACCGGTGCAGGAGAGCGAAAATAACAGGTCAGCAGAAAGCAGATCCCTCTCTCCTTTGAATTCACTCAAGGCTTCAAGTGAAAAATATTCAAAAGATATCTCTGGCTTTGCCAGTCCTAATACAAAAGTGGCCAGGGCCTCAAGATCTTCATCTGGAAGGTCAATTTTTAGCATCTGTGATCCGGGAGAGACCATTTCAGGATCTTTAAAATGCTCTTTCAGCCAGTTGGAAATAGTTTGATCTCCCTGAATATTCTGAAAACTGTAATCGTGTTTGGTTTTTTCTCCCTGCTCGGTAAGGTCAGGGCCAACAATCCCTCCCATTCCCCTGGCCTTATGGCACCCCAGGCATCCTTCCCTATTAAATATCTCCTGACCTTTTTGAAAAATATCTGTTCCGGCCAGTTCTACCTTCTCATTATAAATTGAGAGATGACATTTGCCACAGGATGATTCCAGATAGGGATCGGTTAGTACAGGTTCATTCCAATGAGTTTCCGGATCCTGACCAAATGCATCCTTCTTTTTAAGTGCTCTTCCCTGACCTCCATGACAAATTGTACAGCCATATTTTTCAGGCGGATGATCAGTCAGGTAATTGCCCGGATGTGATCTGTACGGCTGAGGAGAATCTTTCATATATGGATTCTCAATACCAATATGACAAGTGACACACCTGTCTTTACGACCCAGATCTGTTAGCTCATATTGATAAATACCTTTTTCCTGTAAGGCAAGAGAAACTTCTGGAAGAGAATCTGACATACTATCAATTATTTCCATATACTGTTTTTGCACACCCCTCCACTCTAGTCCGGGACCGGAAATTATCCATGCGAAAAACAATAGGAGAATCAGCAGAGACGAAGCTATGATCACTGCTATTTGATACTTCCGTATATATTTCCCTTCGTTCATTAATTGCATATATATTTATTTGCAAAAAACTGGTATACGTCTCTACAAAACAAATTCCCAATTCGCTTGCCTGAACCAGATCCCTATCACTGTAAATATTATTAATGCAACGATTGAAACTGTGAATAATGCTATAGCTGACAATCTTGTTGAATTGGTTCTTCTTCTAATCACGATCGCATATATGATAAATATCAAAACCGTCAGCGTAGCAGGATTAATAAACATTACAAACCATTGCGATATACCTGGAAACCAATCCCTTAGCCATCCAAATCTTACATGTACAAATACCTGTGAAATTACAACTCCGATGGATAACAATCCGGAATAAAAAGCAATCTTTACTCCCTTGCCACTGGAAAACCACTTGCCTGCAAAACGATCTTCTCTGTCTTTATATGGTATTGAGAATAAGAAGATCAGGAATATAAGCGGCACAAACAGTCCTCCGGCAAAAGCGGAATAAGATACCAGCTCCTGTATTCCCAGAAAGTACCAGGGTGATTTTGCAGGGTTCTCCGGATGAGCAGGATTTGCCTGCTCCAGCAAAGGTGCTTCAATAAAAAAGGAGAGAGCCAGCAATAATGTTATGACTCCAAGTAAGATTGCCAGTTCTATCCAAAAAACCAGTGGCCATGAATACCATTTTTTCTCATCTGCTTTACCACTGGACTCATCTTCAACGGGACGATTTAACCCTCCATCTTTCCTTATACGCCATAAATGCACAGCAGTAAGCACCAGCAGTGATAAAGGCAGAAAGATCACATGCAACATAAAAAACCGGGTCAATGCAGCTTGTCCGACATCCTCCCCTCCAATCAATATTCTTTTCAGAAATCCTCCAACATCAAAAAATGATGTAATACCCAATAGATCTGTCAATTCACGTGCAGAAGCGGCAATATTTGAACCAATTATAACTGCCCAGTATGAGAGTTGATCCCAGGGTAAAAGGTATCCACTAAAACCCATAATCAGAACAACCACAAACATAACAACGC
>JAGLSB010000156.1 GCA_023135955.1 Bacteroidales bacterium
TCATTCTCCAGAAAGGATTTATCCAGATATTTTGTGCAGCCCAAAAACATGCCGACAAATGAGATATCCTCAAATTTTTATCCCACCAAAAAGTAAGCAACCATATAAATATAAAAATTGGAGTGATGATAATTGACGATACAAAGAACCATATCCAAAGAAGAAGTGATGCTGTTTTTGAAAAAATATTTTTCATTTATTAAAATTTATTCTCTTTTTATTTCTTTTATAGAGCTGGCAAAAGATTCGAAAACGTCCTAATTTGACTTATAAGCTTAATATTATAACCCCCTGAATCCCCCTAAAGGGGGACTTAAAAAGTGTTTGTATTACTGAATCTCATGATAACTATGTTTTCCCATTCGTATTGTTAATTGTAGATATGTAACATTAATCATTGTTTTGCCATACTAATTTTCTTACAACATTAACTAGAATAAGGCTTTAAGCATTTCGTCAATTGCAATACCGTTCAAATTATTATCCTTCATATAGTTCTCAAGAAATGCTTTAATGATATCCCTATCATGTTTTTTACCATGTAAAACTCCTTCAATTTCTCTCAAATTATCTTTTTGAATAAATTCACTGGAAAATTCTATTTCTGAAATTACACCTTTTATTGTTTTCAGATTTACGCTAAGATTCCCAAAGTTTACTTTTACAGTCTTCTTAAAATTATAATTGGGTGAATATCCAAAGTTCCATTCCCAACTTACAAATTTCTTATTTTTTAATGCCTTAATTTCTTTTATATCTCTCTCAGAAAAATCATATAATTCGCCAACACTATATTTCTCCATTATATGCGTCATCAGCTTTTCGCTAAAAACTGAAATATCCATTTTCACTGGAAGATAATCACAGAGGTTAGTAACTCTTGATCTAACCGATTTCACAGACTTGTCGGCAAATTTTAAAGGATTAACCTTAAGTGCGGATGAGAGATGTGACAATTCAGAAGAATACAATATTGTGCCATGATGAAGAGTTTTCTTTTTCCATATATGTTCAGCATTTCCAGAAATTTTCTTTCCGTCAATTACCAGATCATTTCGTTTTCCAAACTCTGCTTCAATACCGCTATTCTGTATGAATTCCAGTATTGGTCTTGTATATTTTTTAAAATTCACAAGCTTACCATCCTCTCCAGACATGAAAAAGCTAAAATTCAGATTTCCCAAGTCGTGAAAAACGGTGCCGCCTCCTGATATCCTCCTTACGACCTTAATATCATTTTCATTTACAAAATCGAGGTTAATTTCTGAAAGAGTATTCTGATGTTTGCCTACAATTATTGAATTTTCATTCTGATAAAGCATAAAACAATCATCCTGAAAATTCTTTAATATGTATTCCTCAGCGGCAAGATTAAAGTAGGGATCGGTATTTTTATTCTGAATGCAAAGCATAATTTCTTGTTTTGACATAAAGAAAATAACTCAATGAAGCTAGCAATACTCCCCATATACCGCCAACAAAAACATCGGTGAAATAATGTACCCCCAGGTACATTCTGCTGTATGCAACTAGAGCTGCCCAAGTAATAAGTGGGATACTTATCCATTTCTTCCTGAAAATCAGTAATAAAAATACTGCAACTGAAAATGTATTAGAAGCATGTGAAGAAATAAATCCGAATGCACCACCCCGATAATTATTTACAAAATGCAATATACTTTCCAAATTTGGATTATGACTGGGTCTGGCTCTTTGAAAAACATTCTTAAAAAGATGTACACTGCTCTGATCGCTCATGGTAATTAGTAATATGATGAACCCCATGATCATCAGGGATTGCTTCCATGGAAATTTCCAAAAGATCAAAATGAGAAGGCCCAAATACAGGGGCCACCAGCTAAATTTCCCACTTATCCACCACATTAGTGAATCCAAAAAAGGAGTATTCATACCATTTATTGCAAGAATTAATTTCTCGTCAAAATTCTGCAGATTATTTAGCATAAATTATGAGTTTAATAATGACCACAAATTGTCTTTCAAATCAGAGATTCCCTGATTTGTAACAGAGGAAATAAAAATGTAGGGAACAGAAGGTAAATCTTTTTTTATCCAGTAGTTCAGGATTAAAAAGTTTTAGCTCATTTAATAAAATACTGTATTCCTTCGATATGTCATCACTATCAGCTGGAACTATGAAAAGAAGTGTAGCATTTCTCTCAATGTGTCTTAAAAATCTTACTCCCAGACCTTTCCCTTCATTTGCACCTTCAATAATACCGGGAATA
>JAGLSB010000157.1 GCA_023135955.1 Bacteroidales bacterium
TCTTGAAAAGTCAGAAAACTTCCAAACTACTATCTACCTTTCACCAGTTGATCAGGTAATTGAACTTGAAAATATATTCTATGACTTTGCGAAATGGGAATTACGCCCGGAATCGATGGTTACACTCGATGGCCTGGTAGAAACCCTTATCGATAATCCAAATGTAACAATCGAACTAATGTCGCATACCGACTCCAGGGGTACAGCCGAAGATAATATTGTTCTCTCCCAAAAAAGAGCACAATCGGTGGTAGATTATTTGATAACAAAAGGTATTGCTGATGATCGTCTGGAAGCAAAGGGCTATGGGGAATCGGAACCAAAAGAAGTTGTCAGTTCCATTGCTGAAGAAAATTCATATCTTAACATTGGAGATATTTTATTAGAAGAATTTATTAATAATCTCAGCGAGGAAAATCAGGAAAGTGCACATCAGGTTAATCGTCGTACAGAATTCAAAGTTTTACGAACAGACTATATTCCCAGGGATTAAGCTTGGGTTTAATAATTCGGAAATATACGATGCCAGAATCACGCTATATTCGCAGAGGGGTTTCTTCAAAAAAAGAAGACGTTCACAAAGCAATCAGAAACCTTGATAAAGGATTGTTCCCTAATGCATTTTGTAAAGTAATCCCTGATTATTTAACCGGAAACAATAATAACTGTATTGTAATGCATGCCGATGGTGCCGGAACTAAATCATCGCTTGCATACGCTTATTGGAAAGAGACAGGCGATTTATCAGTTTGGAAAGGAATTGCTCAGGATGCTATTGTAATGAATACTGACGATCTTTTGTGTGTTGGGATTACCGACAATATATTACTTTCCTCAACCATTGGCCGTAATAAAAACCTTATACCGGGAGAAGTGATTTCAGCAATTATTGATGGCACAAATGAATTTGTTGAGAAAATGAAGTCCCTGGACATAAACATAAACCTAACAGGTGGTGAAACCGCCGATGTAGGCGATCTGGTTCGGACGGTAATTGTTGATTCTACTGTAACAGCAAGTGCCAAAAGAAAGGATATTGTCGAAAATAATATTCAAGCGGGCGATGTGATTATAGGACTGGAATCATCGGGTAAGGCAACTTACGAAGATGAATATAATGGTGGTATGGGAAGTAACGGATTAACCTCTGCACGCCATGATGTTTTTTCAAAGGAAATTGCAGAGAAATATCCTGAAACTTTCGATAATAATATCCCAGATGATCTGGTGTATTCTGGTTCAATGAAATTAACCGATACTGTAAAAGGAACAGAACTAAATGCCGGAAAACTTGTTTTATCGCCTACTCGCACATATTTACCGGTTATTAAAAACATACTCTTAAATTATAGGGGACAAATTCATGGAATGATCCATTGTTCTGGTGGAGCACAGACAAAAGTTCTTCATTTTGTTGATCAATTACACATAATTAAGAATAATTTATTTCCCCTCCCTCCTCTTTTCAA
>JAGLSB010000158.1 GCA_023135955.1 Bacteroidales bacterium
CCAACAGTTAATGCACTTGCTATTAATGATGAATGTGTATTATGAGTTTTAAGGATTCCATTTTTCTTTGAGATGGCGAATAGAATTCTTGTAATACCATGAGAAATATTATCCTTAACAAAGAAACGTAGGTATAATACTGTCAAGGTTATTCCCGTTAAAGGAAAGGCAAAATATAAGATATTAAGATGATCAACAGCAACATGTTCAGTTAACCAGACATGTATAAAATGTACACTATTTTTCAAGATAACCGCAGCCAAACCTCCTAATAAGCCTACTATAAAACTTAGTAGAATAATAAATTTACGCTGCTTTATATTATCCTCTTTCCACTTTAAGAAATTCTTTATAAAATTTTTAAAATCCATAGTTTGTAAAAGTAGGGAAAGTTTTTGAGGTTGAACAAAATAGTTTCAGGTTGAAGAGGTTTCAGGTTTCAAGTTAAGAAGTTTCAAGTTGACCTCAAACTTTAAACAGCGACTGAAAGGAGCAAACCTCAAACAACGACTGAAAGGAGTTAAACCAATCTATTCATCAGAAAACTGCTTAAGCATATCCCGATAGGCAGAAAAAACCTTTGCTCTGGAAACAAATCCAATATATTTACCTTCCCGAATAACTGCAATATTATAACGTCCACTGTCATGAAATTTTCTTGCTACTTCTTCCATAGGCTCTCGCATACCAATAGTGTATTGAGGCATGAACATTAGATCACGAACATAAGTTTTATCATATAAATCCGTTTCAAACATTATATTTCTGATCTCATCAAGCTTCACTATTCCCTGAAAATATCCTTCTTCATCAACAACTGGAAAAACATTTCTCTTACTCTTTTGAATAGTTTTAACCAGATCCCCCAAAGTATCTTCCGGATGAACTTTTTTGAAATTCTTTTCAATAAGGTCAGAGACATTCATCATCAACAGGGTATTTTTATCCTTATCATGTGTCATTAACTCACCTCTTTTAGCAAGCTGAATGGTATAAACTGAATTCTTCTCGAAGATTCTCACTGTAGCATATGAAATTGTACTTGCCAGCATTAGCGGCATAAAAAGCTCATGACCGCCAGTTAATTCAGCAATAAGGAAAATCGCAGTCAGTGGAGCGTGAACTACACCCGCAATCATTCCTGCCATACCAACCAAAGCGAAGTTACTTACTGGAATATCTGCACCTAGCTGATTCATAAGTAATGCAAAAAATAAACCTGCAGTAACCCCGGTAAAAAGTGAAGGTGCAAAAATCCCCCCTATTCCTCCTGCAGCAAATGTGAGAGAAGTAGCAATACTTTTAAAAATGATTAACAAAAGAAGAATTAATAAAACAAACCAGGGGTTTCCAGCCAATGATCCATAGAAAGTGTTAGTAAATAAATGACTGATATCTCCATGTAGCGAACTGTTAATAACTTCATAACCTTCGCCATAAAGAGAAGGAATTAAAAAAATTAATACACCAAGTATTCCACCTCCAATGAGCAAGCGTTTATAAACATTATTAATTTTTTCAAATTTATGAGATATAAAAATATAGACTCTTGTGAAATATACACTTACGAATCCGGTAAATATTCCCAGCATTGTATAAAAGTGAATATCCGACAATAGAAAAGACTCTGTAATATCGAATGAATACAATACATTTTGTCCTTGGAATAAATAGGATG
This sequence comes from Bacteroidales bacterium, assembly GCA_023135955.1. Classification (GTDB taxonomy): domain Bacteria; phylum Bacteroidota; class Bacteroidia; order Bacteroidales; genus JAGLSB01. The sequence goes on from JAGLSB010000158.1 coordinate 1,679, forward strand.
TTAATCCGGCAGTAGCTGAGGCTATCAATAGTGGAATCATGCTATAGATCGTCAAATCTACCATAATAACCTCCAGGGCAAAAACAATTGCAGCGATTGGAGCCTTGAATATTGCTGACATGGCTCCGGCACTGGCACAAGCAAGCAATAATACTATTTCTTTATAACTAAGACTTAGTGATCTGCCAATATTTGATCCGATGGCAGCACCTGTAGCCACAGTTGGCCCCTCAAGTCCAACAGAACCACCAAAACCAACCGTTAAAGCAGATGTAATAATGGATGAGTACAAATTATGTTGTCTAATAATACCCCGATTCTTAGAAATCGCATTTAAAACACCTGGTATCCCGTGTCCTACTGGTCGTTTATTTATATAGCGGATAAATAGAATAGTAAGTAAAATGCCAACAATTGGAAATATGAAATACAAGTAATTAT
>JAGLSB010000159.1 GCA_023135955.1 Bacteroidales bacterium
CTCACTATGGTTTTGAAAAAGGTTTCGGTATGCGAAAAGGATTTGTGGAAATGTACCACTATCGTATTCCTGATAATGAAGTTGGACAATACCTTGATGAGAACGGGTATTTATGTGTTGATGAAGAGGCTCCGGTTTTGAAAAATAAATGTTTTAGCGGCGAAGTAAATGAAGAATACAACCAGAGCTGGGCTGAAGAATCATCTGATTATCGCTTTGGGAGGACAACCAACTCTTTCCCTTACCGTTACTTTATGAGTAACCTGAGAGCTTTGCAAATGCGCAGCACATATCTACACACCACTGGTCACTTGATCCCCAAAATGCTGCCTTTCATTTCACAACAGTTAGGACGCACGGCTGAGGATACCCCTGATGCCTGGAGTTTTTTGACAGAGACCAGGCTGAAAAGTGGATTGTCAAAAAACTGGGAGCGCTGGTTGTACCAACGCGATGCACCCGGCTATGAAACCACAGCTGTTGTTAAAATGCAGCATGTCAGAAAAATGTGGATGATTGAACCCGGCAATTACTACGATTATATTGCACGCAAAGGCAAAAAGATGGGCTTTGCTGCTGATGATAATGTTTTTCCTACAGATGTTGAGCACAATGTTGCCATTAAAGTTTCCTATATTGATAATGTTGTAGGTACGTTAAACTTAGTTTACCACAACAATAGCGGATTGCAGGAAAGAACGATTAATACTACAGGGGGAGACGTGGTAAGAACTGCAACATTCTTTGTTAACGCAAAATTCGACGCTACCGGTTTTAACTTTGATTTCGAATTGCATTCCGAAACAGGCAAAGAAGTTCCTGTATCGTTTGTACGTGTTATAAAAATACCGCCACCTGTCGGTGCTTCAGGGGTAGATGATGATTTTGTGCATCGATAGTTGTCATTTGCAGGTTATCGGTAAAAATGGGAAAGCTTACAAGTTGATGAAGTTGTAAATACATAATATAAAACGATTTATGAAAAAGAACTTTTTAATATTATTATTTGTACAGATTTGTAGTACAATTTTTGCCCAGGAGCAAAAACAATTGTATGGTAAAGCCATAAATAAATTAAAAATATAAAATGAAGATCTTAAAAAGCATTCTTTATCTGGCCTTTATTCTATTCGTGGCAAATTGTAGTAATCACATTTCTGACGAGTCTGAAAATGAGAAAAGTGACAGAATTCCAGTTATACCAATGGAATGGAAGGAAAAAGACCATATTCTGGAAGGTTGGGACTGGTCACTGCCTCCTTATGCGAAAGCCCATCCCTATTCCGGAACTACAATGCCCTGGAAATCGGAGGACGGGCGAAGGTATGATCTGCCAGGCAATGAATTTACTAAAGTCAGAGCTCAATGGAGGGAATTGGAACCTGAAGAAGGGAGCTATAACT
>JAGLSB010000016.1 GCA_023135955.1 Bacteroidales bacterium
ACCTGACCGATTGCAAGTTGAATACCATCATGCCCAGCATATGGGGCATGATATGACCATCCAATAGCTTGCTTTAAATAGTTTGGTGCACGATCATCGAGTGCACGCCCTAGCGTCATCAATTTAAACCATTTAGCCAGGATTTCTTTATCAGTTCTTTTAATATGAAATTGAATATTTTTAGTCATTTTCTTTTATTTACACAGTTCTTTTTGGATCAAAATTTTCAAGATAGTCAGAAACGCGCTTAAGATAAGAACCACCTAAAGCTCCATCAATTATTCTATGGTCGTATGTTAGGGACAGAAACATTTTATGTCTGATTCCAATTACATCTCCTTCAGGAGTTTCTATTACAGCAGGTTTTTTCTCAATGGCTCCAACGGCAAGAATTGCTACTTGTGGCTGATTAATAATAGGAGTCCCGATAGTATTCCCAAAAGAACCAAAATTAGTTATGGTGAATGTTCCTCCCTGAATTTCATCGGGTTTAAGATTAGACTCACGAGCACTAGAAGCTAATCTGTTTAGTTCCTTAGTGAGCCCTGAAAGATTATATTTATCTGCATTCTTTATTACTGGTACAATCAAATTATAATCTGGTAAGGCAACCGCAATTCCTAAATTAATGTCCTTTTTAATAATAATATTCTCACCATCAACAGAAGAATTTATCATTGGGAAATCTTTGATTGCATTAATAGCAGCTTCAAGAAATATTGGCAAATAAGTAATTTTTTCGCCTTCTCTTCTTTGAAAATCATCTTTGATTTGATTCCTCCAGTTGACAATTTTTGTTACATCAGATTCAATCATGTTTGTAACATGAGCAGATACTTGAATGGAGTTAATCATATGGTCTGCAATCAGTTTCCGCATCCTGCTCATTTTCCTTATTTCATCTCCTCCGGAAACACTAATCTTTGGTGTATCAGTAAGTGGCCCAGGTGAATGAGAACTTTTAGTTTCTGCTTGATATGTCTTATTATCAGACTCCTTATCTGCTTTTTGCCGGCTTTCAATCCATGTCAAAATATCTTGCTTCTGCACTCTAGCATTAAGACCTGAACCTGTGATAGAATCAAGTTCATTCTGAGACACAGCTTCTTCCTTTGCAATTTTCCTTACAAGAGGCGAGTAAAATCTATCTGAATCAGATTTATTTATTTCATTTGTATTTGCTTTGGATTCTACAATTTGCTCGGTTTCAGTTGCTGCCGGTAATACAACAGCTGATTCTGATTCAGGTTCAAGCTGAGTAGTTTCATTCTGATCTGAGACTTCACTATCCATATTTATAATTGCAATTACTGATCCTACAGGAACTATATCATCCTGTTTATACATTATTTTTTGAATAATTCCCTCAACAGGACATGGGATTTCAGAATCCACTTTGTCTGTTGCAATCTCAAGAAGCAGATCATCCTCTACAACCTTATCCCCTTCTTTTACAAACCACTTTGTGATAGTTGCTTCTTCAATACTTTCACCCATTTTGGGCATTAATATTTCAAATTGTGACATTTAACTATTTGTTTATTAGCAATTTATTCTCAATTTGCTGAAAATAATAAGTTACATACTGGTTATTATTACTCTTATTCCAGGTAATATAGAAGATAACAAATAATTAGAAAAAAAGTTTTTGAGAAATTGATTATTTGGAAAGTAGAAAATTGATTTTATTATTCATCTGCGCCTGTAAATGATACTTTTAGAATGATTGGGCTTAATAAGGCTTGTTTTTTGATTTCTGGCTGGAGCATATTAGACCTTATCCTCCAGATATCAACATCAGGATAATGAGCATTAATAAGCATTGAAACTAAGGAGAAGGTTTTTGGTCCCAAAGGAGCAATAATAATATTTGATTTGAGTCTAAGGTTCAATATAAGATTAGTTACCGTTTCAATTGTACTATTTAAATCATCAAGAGGTAAATTTATCATATTCCTCATGTCAATTTCATTGATAATGTGTTTATTATTTTCAAAAAGTAATTCCACATAACCTTTTGGAGCAGGGTCGGGGTACAGCAGAATGGTTTTATCTGGCTTTATTAATTCTTTAATATAATCAGCATTACCAGGTTCAATACCTAGCCCAATAATCAGGACTGTAGGCTTTCCGTTATTACGGGTTTTAGAGCTATTATAAAAAGATTCTGCAAGCTTTATTGGTCTTATCTTTTTTGATTTTTGGTATTTGACTGGAGTATAACTGAAGTATACATGAATAGAGCTAGTAGCATTGTCTACTTTTGAAAACAAGTTTAATATGCCAGAATACCAAACTTTTGTCATACATGAATAATCAATCAGAATATTTAGTTCATCACCCTTAAAATCATTCACATATTGTTCAAGATATTCAATCAATGAATCATCTTTTTCCAATGGTAAATTTAAAAACGAGAAGCCTTTTTCCCTAAATGTTTTATTGGTTTTCCCTTTGAAGATATCGCGATGTTTCTTGCTTGATATAAGGGCAATTTTATCTTCTGCCTGTATATTAAAACTTGTCATAAGCCAATCACATCTTTCTTCATAGCCAGATGACGCAATGACCAAATCGAACTTAACAGACTCAAACACCTCGTTATCAGCCTGGTATGACTCAAAAATATCCATAAAAAATTACTCCCTGATGAGATTGTAAAATTAATTTTCCTGCGGAAGTATGCAAGAAAAAAAGCTTATAATTCAGGATTTATAATAGGAATTTTCTCAATAGGATATACATTAGTGTTTTCCTGAGAAGTAAAAAGGTTATAATCAGGCCATTCCTTTACTCTGTAGCTGGCAGCAAAAATTGTACGGGACAATTTATTATGAATGCGTGTCCTTTTATAAGATGATGTATTTAGAAGTACAACCCAATTTAATCCATTTTCCATTCTTAAAACAAAGGTACTGGTTCCTGAAAATGTTCCTGTTCTCCACCAAGTCCCATGCTGATCAGCACCTCTCCATCCGTAAAGACCTTTTCCTGCCAATTTTGGATTGGACATGGTATATACACTTGTTGAATCAAGAAAATCAGGAATATTATTAAATCCATCTATAGAACAAATAAATTTCGCAAATTCGGGTGAAGAAGCCAACCAACCACCAGCTGCACCAATAAGAGGTATATTGTTTCCGCCATAAGACTTTGGAACCATGCGTCCTGATCCATCAAAAGCCAGACTTTGTGAAGATCCAGCTGGTTCGTAATATCTAACCTCGTTTGGGAATTTTTCATAATATAAACTCTTACCTATATGCATATCATTAATTCCCATAGGTTTCATTACATTCATGACGACATAATCCTCGTAAGCTACTCCAGACTTTTTTTCAATAATTTTTCCAAGTATAGCATATCCCAGATTCGAATATGAATATACAGTACCAGGCTTATAATATAGTTTTTTCTTTAATTCATAAATTATTAATTTATCTGTGTCGTCTTCCTCTGATCCACGCATCCTTTTATTTATTATATCAGAATTGAAGAGTGGATCGCCGTTTCTCCTTGACCATCCGGCAGTATGATTTAACAGCTGCTTAACTCTAATATCCTCATAACGCTTGTCTTGATAATTAGAATAGATTTCGTCATTCAATATACCCTCATGGCCGAAAACTTTATCATCCAGAGAGATTATATCGTTTTCCACCATATGCATAATAGCTACAGCTGTAATCAACTTAGAGACACTTGCAAGACGGAATAAATGTCCGGGCTGAACTTCCTGTCCGGTTTCTTTATTTGCCATACCAAATCCTTTGGAATAAATTAAGTTCTCATTTTTCGTAATAGCTACCGAAGCGCCTTTTATATTATAACGCTTAATAAATGATTCAAATAATTTATCAATATAAACAGCCTGTTCAAATTGAGTATCACTATTTTCAAGATTCAATGCAAAAGAAATGTTCTCATCATTAATCACAGAATTTCTGCTTGTCTTATCAGAAAAACTAATAGCAATCTCTCCAAAGAAAAAAAGGACTATAAGTCCAATAAATATGAAGATCTTTCCCTTCATGTATCTTTATTTAGAATAAATTTAACTTATCGCCGCAAAAGTAAACTAATATTTGTATTCATTAAAATAAAGATGCTAACGAAAAAAGGCAGATATTAACAACATGCCCCTATCTCACTGATTAAATGATTTTTACAGCACTAATTAGATTTGATCTTTCAATGTAATTAGCTCTTATAAAGATTAGCTTTGCATGTGAAAAAATAAAGATTATACATAGTATTTATGACATTAGTCCATAAAAAATTACATTTAATCAAATATGAGATAAACTGGGATGGAAATTATAAATTGGAAGGGATAAAAAACAAAAATGGGAACTATTCTGATCGAGTAGTTCCCATTCCATTCTTTAGATACCGTAGTTTCTAAACAACGCCAAGTTATTGTTTATGACCGATTATTTTCACACTAGGTGCTACGATAACCTCTCTCCCATTCATACCGTTTAACCGGCTGTTACTGAAAGAATCACAAAAGCCACTGCATGAATTCAGGTCTTACGATCTTAGTTCATTCAGCTTGGGTGATTGAATTCCCGTTAAGGTTTTCTTTCGTTCCCAGGTCTTTGTGCCAGTCATTCAAAGATCGTCGTAAACGACTTTCCCTTAGATACCGGATAATCCAGAGATAAATCTCTTTCTTACTTGCTACGGGACAGGGATTAATTCTTTCGAACTTTTCTCCTTAGACTCAGATTCCCGTTCCGAAGAACGTTTCACTTTGTTATCACCGTGGCAGTCTTTTATCGCTCACTTGGTCTAACAAATATATATCAGGACTCCTTTTCACACAAGAAAAAGTAAGTTTAGAAATGAACAAGATTTCAAGATAGTTTACTAACAATTTGTGAATAAACCATGTATAGCTTCTAGCGCAAAACTTATAGTCAAAAAAAAGCTATGATTTCTTTAGTTTATTAACAATTAAATCATTCGGAAAATTGAATTTGGAAAATTTCTTTTGATTTTTTTAAGTTCCTGGCCAGGGTTTATCCATAAAATACGGATAAAGTCTGGTTAAATTTTAGAAAACAAAAAAAGAGGTTCAGACTCTCGAAGATGCATCGGACAGATGCGAGTCTGATTAGAACCTAATAACCAAAAATAACTAAACCTAAACTACGAGTGGATAGTCTGAACCTCTCAATAATAACATGAAGTTACAATATTTGTTTCGATTCCTAAATTTGGAATAACCTATTCTAAGTTCTATAGTATTTAATTTACAATGATTTAGGCCTGTTTTAGAGCCTTTCAATGCATCAATCAAAATAAGATCTAAATAAATCAAAAGAAGTTAGTTTCAAATAAGTCTCCAGAATGATAATCGCTAACAGGATTCAATATTTCTGGGTCAAGAGGATCTTTATGCTTTAGAAAGAGTTGCTTATTTACAGGATAAGCCTCTAGCTCAGTTTCATCTATTGGTTTGAGAAAATCTTTTACTTGCTTTTTTGAAATATTTTCATCAATAAATTCTCTCTCAGCCTCCCTTTCAAGAATAACTGGCATTCTTTTTTTAGTATTATGAATCTTTTCTAAGAGAGGATTTGCCTTTGTGGTAATAATGGTGACAGTTTCGATTAAATGATTATTCTTCGGCTGCAACCATTTCTCATATAATCCAGCAAATGCAAAGGCCTCGTTATCCTTTCTTTTTATATAGTAAGGTATTTTATACTTTCCCTGAGTGTGCCATTCAAAAAATCCATGAGCGAGCACAAGACATCGTTTATAATTTGCTGCGGCTCTGAATGAAGACTTCTCAAAAATTGATTCTGCTCTTGCATTATATGTTGAATTACTTATTTTATCGGCAGTTGATTGATCTTTTACCCAGGAAGGTATGAGCCCCCACTGATAATTCTGAATTATTTCACGGAACTCCGAAGTAATAACAGGAATATAAGGTTTTAAGAAGGCCGAAAATACATTTGCCTGCATATAGCGAGGATCCACTATCATTGGAACGTTAAACCTCTTATGTAGTTCCTTCCTGCTTAAATTTATTTCAACATAATAGCACATGGTGGTGTGGT
>JAGLSB010000160.1 GCA_023135955.1 Bacteroidales bacterium
CCCCAAACCAAATATCTCCTGTTTTACTCTTGAAAGAAGCTCCCGGACTGAATTGGTTACCCTGTAAGCCATCTTCGGCAATAAAATTTCTGAATTCCATTTTTCCCTGATTGAAAGACGAAATACCATTATCAGTGCTTAACCAGAGTGTTCCCTTTTTATCAATTTGAATACCATAAACGCTATTTCCTGATAATCCATCATTCATAGTATAATGTGTAAAATCTTTTCCGTCAAATTTATTTATACCTCCTCCTTCAGTACCTATCCAGATATTACCATTAAGGTCTTCGCTAATTGAATATATAACGTTACTGTTTATACCATGCTCAACATTATCGTTGTTGAAGTATCTATAAAATCTTGTCTGCCCATCTTCAAGTTTGCACAAACCTTTTTTCGTACCAATCCAAAGATTCTTTTGAGAATCAATATAAAGTGTAAGAATAGTGTTATTAGATAGGGCAAAGGGATCCAACTCATTAGCCTTAAAGTTAATTAGTTCATCGTTAATGAAGCTGTAATAAAACAAACCATATTTATTAGATCCCAGCCATAATCCATCTTTAGTGGCTTTTATTGAGTAAAAGCTAATTCTTTGATCTTCAAAGCGGTCGAAATAATGAATAACATCATTTTCTTTATACCATAGTCCATAATAAGAAGTACCGATCCATAATCTGTCAAATCTGTCAAATTCTAATGCCTTAATATTATCTGCTTTCCTTTCATCCTTGCTGATCGCAAATTTGGCAAATGTTTTATGTTGAGGATTGAATAAGTTTATTTCACCATTTTCCGTGCCTATCCATATGTTCCCTTCAGAATCTTCACTAAATGAACTAACAATATTTGCAGATAGTGAATTGGGATCAGGGCTTTTCTGATAATGATTAAAATTATTGTCATATCTATTATGGTAAATTAGACCTCCTGAAAATGTTCCGGCCCAAATACCATTTTTTGAATCTGTAAATAATTCAAAGATACTTCTGTTCGGAAAGCCACCGGAAGTAGTATATGTAGTAGAAATATTTTTATCAGCGCTCACTACTTGAAGTCCTAATGATGTGGCAATCCAAATATTACCATCAAAGTCCTTAATAATCCTTCGAACTCTGTTGAAGGGTAAATGTAATTTCCCTTTTTTATTATAATCGTAATGTTCGATTTCCTTACCTGTTGTATCAAGGCAATCAACGCCATGCCATTCATAACCAATCCAAAGTAAATCATTATCAAAGCAGATGTCAACAATCCTGGAAGGTTGTCTGCGGGAAATTCTTATAAAGGTCTGATATGGTGGTTCAGCCTTAAAAAGAGCACCTCTTCTTGTACCTAACCATAAATTTCCATGGGTATCAAAACATCCTATAGAAGGCGAGTCATATTGCCCCATAATCTCAATCGGTAAAATCTCTGCAATCTCAGTTTCTGGATTAATGTTGAACAAATTATTATCAGTTATGATATAGAATTTGTCGTCTTTATCCTGAAAAACCTGAACTATATTATTTGAGATAATTGAGCCTTCTCGGCTAAAGAATTGTTTCCGGAAGAATTGTTCAGTATTTTCATCGTAATAGTTTAAACCGGTATTCGTTGCAATCCAAATTTTCCCCGTATTATCATAGTGCAATTTCCTGATATTTATCAAAGAAAAAGCATGCTGTCCTTCACGGAAGTTTATATGTTTTTTGAATTCGCTTGAATTGTAGGAATAAAGTGCATCCTGGGTGCTGAACCATATACATCCTTTCCCATCCTCGATTATATTTTTTATCTCATTATAAGAAAATCCTCCGCTAGGAGATATTATTCTAAAATTAATATTATTGCTTTGACAGAAAGCAATGTTTGTTGAAAAGAAAATTGCTAAACCTATATAGATGATGATATTTTTCATTTCAAGATCTCAGCTTGACATGTACATTTAACTGTTAAATTTATGAAAATTTATTGTAATGGCTAAACAAGCTTAAAAGTTCTATCAATCATTCAATTAGACCTCTTCATTTCCTGTCAGAAATTCCTATTATTTGAATTAATATTATTCGAAATTAGAGTATCAAGATCGATTTAAAAATAGCGGAATAATTCGATTTAAAATTGAACAAGCGTGCCAGAATGAGACATAATTGAAAATGGGGTCAAAAATTTTACATAAAATAGGATAATCGTGACATTTCCCTGCTACCCTTCCATTTATCTTAGTGTAGATTATACTGTTCATTAAAAATAGAAAATTATGCAACTAGTATTTTTTTATCAATAACTAGTAAAATGTTGTAAATATAAATAGCAAGAAAATGATCCGTCGTATTATAATAATACTATTTGTGACCTTCCTCACAGCTTGCGTGCAATTATTGACAAAGGAAAGTGAGCAAATCCCACTCGCTTTTAAAAATGCAGAATTGCAAACTGAAAAAATGTTAAAGGAAATAATTGAACAAAAAGGTCAAAACTCAAAATTGTCTAAAGAAAATTATCAAGGGCTTTTTCCAGGCAGTCTGAATGAAGATGGGTCTTTAAAGCTAATCCCATCACGTGATTGGCGTAGCGGATTCTTTTCTGGCGAATTGTGGTTCTTGTATGAATACACAATGGATGAGAAATGGAAAGATCAAGCTGAAAAATACACAAGTCTTATTGAACAAGAGAAATTCAACACGAAAGACAGAGGCATAGGGTTTAAAATGATGTGCAGTTTTGGAAAAGGGTATGAAATGACTAAAAATGAAGCGTACAGAGATATTTTGATACAATCTGCAAATAGTTTGCTCACATGTTTCAACGAAAATGTTGGATGCATCAAGTCATGCGACACTGAACATTGGCAATTTCCTGTGATTATTGATAATATGATGGATCTTGAATTATTATTCTGGGCATCAAAAGAAACAGGTGATCCGGTTTATTACAATATTGCGGTTAAGCATGCTTATACTACTCTTAAAAATCATTTTCGCCACGATCATAGCAGTTATCATGTTGTCAGTTATGATACTATAAGCGGAGATGTATTGAAGAAACAAACAAAGCAAGGTTATTCAGATGAATCAGCCTGGGCTAGAGGTCAAGCATGGGGATTATATGGATTCACTATGACCTATCGGGAAACAGGTGCCGGAATCTACTACCAGCAGGCAGAAAAAATTGCACATTTCATATTAAACCATAGCAATTTGCCAAATGATATGATACCATTTTGGGATTATGACGCACCTGAAATTCCAAATGAATCGCGTGATGTTTCTGCCGCTGCCATAACCGCTTCAGCATTATATGAATTATCAACCCTTGGACCTGAAAAAAATGTCGAATATTCACATGCTGCAGATAAAATAATGAAACATCTATTTGTAAAATACAAATCTAAGGATGGACAGAACAAGGGATTTATTCTAGATAATTCAACTGGGAACAAACCGGAAAACTTTGAGGTTAATGTTCCTTTGATCTATGCAGATTACTATTATATGGAAGCATTATCCAGAAAATATAAATTTCTTCAAGAGTCAAATGCGTATAACAATAACAATTGATAGTAAAAGAAACCAAGATCGTTAGCGAAAAATATGATCTGAATTTTCGATATAAATAGTATTAAGTATGAAAAAATCTAAGCTCTACTTCTTCATCATCTTTTTAGTAGTATTTTTCATTTCTTCTCCAGTTTTAGCTCAGATTCGGACGATTACAGGAAACGTTACTTCCGAATCCGAAGGAATCTTGCTAGGGGTGAATATTTTCATTAAGGGATCCACAAAAGGAACTATTACAAATCCTGAAGGTAATTTTAGTATTGATGTGAAGGATGAAAATTCTGTACTGGTATTTAGCTATATTGGCTATCTGAGTCATGAGATAACCGTTGGGGACTTAACTGAAATGAATATTACACTTACCCCAAATCTCACTTCTATGGATGAAGTGGTAATAATTGGTTATGGATCATTGCAGAAAAGAGATTTAACAGGTTCTATTGCTCAATTAACATCTGTAGATTTTGAAAAAGTTGCTGCATCATCCTTTGAACAAGGACTTGCTGGACAAATGTCTGGGGTACAAATAACTACAACAGAAGCTGCACCTGGGGCAGGATTAATTGTTAAAATTCGGGGCAACACTTCAATTAACGCTTCAAGTTCTCCTTTATATGTCATCGATGGTTTTCCATTAATGGGCAATAATGAAAGTATGGGATCGTCTGATTTTTCTTCTTTTGGCGGACATATCAAACAAAGTCCTCTTTCGACTTTAAATCCTACTGACATTGAGAAAATTGAAATTTTGAAGGATGCTTCGGCTACATCAATCTATGGTTCCCGTGGTGCGAATGGTGTCGTTATTATTACAACAAAAGGCGGTGCAAATAAAAAGCCTAAACTTACCTTTGATATGTATTATGGTATCCAACAGCCGCCCAAACCAATAGACGTACTTAAAGGAGATGAGTATGTTGATTTTGTAACATATGGCCTCGGTTTCGATGATTTTATCGACACTCTTACCAATGAGATCATTTATTCTTCACCCTCTTACAACTGGCAGGAAGAAATATACCAGGTTGCTCCAATGCAGAATTACAGCCTGGGAATATATGGAGGGAAAGAGACCCTTAATTATGCACTCTCCTTTGGGTATTTTAATCAGGATGGAATTATTGTCAATACCAATTTTAAAAGATATACAGTTAATGTAAAACTTAATTTCCAGGTATCAAAAAGATTCAAACTGGGTATATCTTCTAATTTGGGGAATAGCATAAATGATGGAACTTTGAGTGCTGTTCAAAGAGGTTGGACAAGACAATTGGGTCCCATAACATATGCATTTCTAGCTCGGCCAGTATTGAGTAATGATGCAGACGGTGTTGCAGATGTTAATGATTTATATCTCATGAATTCGAATGTAAGTCCATTGAAAATTGTAAATGAGACAGTAAAAGACAATAATAAAGTACAAAGTTTTTTAAATGGTTATGCAGAGTACCAGTTCTTTGACGGCCTTACATTTAAGTCCAGTATTGGTGGTAATTTTAGTTTCAAACGAGCAGAAGATTATTATCCTGGTTCTTTTGGAATTGGTAAAAGAAGGGTTGGTGCTGATTTGGCGGCTATATCTACTAATTATTCGGTAAATTGGTTAAATGAAAACACGCTATCATTAAAAAAGGAAAATGAAATCCACCGGGTGAATGCAGTTGTCGGATTCACATTACAGGAAGATATAACAAGAACATCATTTCAGGCTGCTTATGGATTTGATCAGGACAGCCCTGACAACCTATTTAAAATAAATGAAGCCACGATAAAAGATTATGGACAGAAGTCCAATATCCACAGGTGGTCAATGGTTTCTGGATTGGCCAGGTTAAATTACACATTATTGGATAATTACTTATTTACTGCTTCAATAAGAAGCGATGGTTCTTCACGACTTTCGAATAAAAACAAATGGGCAACTTTTCCATCTCTTGCTTTTGCATGGAGGCTCTCCCATGAGTCTTTTTTACAAGATGTTGAAATATTGAGCAATCTTAAAATAAGAGCCAGTTATGGTGTAACCGGCAATTCCTGGATACCGCTGGGAAGCAGTTTGTCTGAATTGAACCTTAAGGAACATAATTTTAATAATAAACTGGCATATGGCGTTTATACTTACGAACTCGGAAACAAAGATTTAACCTGGGAAAAAACCACTCAATCAAACATAGGATTGAATGCTGGTTTTTTCAGTAACAGATTAACAATTGAAACTGATTATTACTATAAAAAAACCACTGATTTATTGTTTAAAGTTCCCATTCCAATTTCATCTGGATACGAAGAATCATGGAGCAATTATGGAGCAATTGAGAATAAGGGAGTAGAATTCTCCTTGAATACAGTAAATATTACCAGTTTGAATTTCACCTGGTCTACCAAATTTAATATCACTTTCCCTACTAATTCTGTTATTGAATTACGCGAAGGTGTAGATTACTTGCTTCTTAGCTCAGATTTTGGAAGAATAGAGAA
>JAGLSB010000161.1 GCA_023135955.1 Bacteroidales bacterium
ATACCATGAAGGTTCAAGCAAAAAGCTTTGGTTGTAAAATTAAATCCAACATTAAGATTATTGAGTACAATCTAGAAGGAGAAAATAAATCAGTAAAACTCGAAGATGGAAGAATATTCCGCTCAAAAGCAGTTATACTTTCTCCTGGTGGCAGACCCCGATCATTAAATATACCCGGTGAAGACATTTTTAAAGGCACTGGTATTTCTTATTGTGCAACATGTGATGGAGATTTCTTCGAGGGAAAGGAAGTTGTTGTTGTTGGAGGCGGGAATTCAGCTCTTGAAGAAGCTGTTGCGCTAACTAATTTCGCTACAAAAGTTACTATAGTACATCAATTCGACCATTTCCAGGCTTTTGAACACGCCGTTCAGGAAGCAGAGAAAAATCCTAAAATAAGTTTCATAATGGGATCTGAATTAAGAGAGTTTAAGGGTAATAATATCCTGGAAGAAGTAAGCATAGAAAAACTTTCAACAGGAGAAATTTCAACCTTAAAAACAGATGGCACATTTATCTTTGTCGGATATCTACCTAATACAGAACCCATTAAAGGCCTTGTAGAACTCAACGACCGGGGTGAGATGATAGTCAATGGAGATATGAAAACAAATATTCCCGGAGTATTTGGTGCCGGAGATTGTATCGTTAAAAAATATCGACAAGTAACCACTGCTGTAGCCGATGGTACTGTAGCTGCTCTGAGTGCCGCTGAGTTTATTCGTAGTTAAAATATTTCAAATCCAGCTACTCATATTAGGTTCTTCCATATTCTAGGATACATCGGGCTTAGTCTGTGTCTGACATCCTGATAATATGCCAATTGAAATACTTGAAAATATTATTCCCTGTAAACTTCTTTTTTTATATTAATTGGTTTAAACTTAATCCTTGCGAAACTGATTCCTGGATAGCTATTAATAAATCCATTTATTATAATTCCACTTTCATAGCTTTTAAGCTTTTATTCCCAGCTTTAATTCCCTCTAAAACTACTTCCCGAGTATCCTGGTCACCAATTTTAATAGTATATAATCCATCTTGAAAGACTTTTGGGCGAAAACTGCTGCCAAGAATTCTTATAGTATAAACCACCTCGTCGCTTGATTCTTCAATCACTTGAAAAACAGGATCTTCCATACCTTCAACCTTAATTTCAGGAAGCCAGGCCTTAGCTTTTCTGCTGTAGTTTTCCTCCTGAATAATTTTCACAGGCCATCCGGGAAATTGTTTAGCATCTTCCTTAGTTACATCAACTCCCCTTGGCCAAGCTTCCATAACTATGGTCCTTTCTTTTTTATTGAAGCGAATAATCCCATGACCTGCAGCTAATT
>JAGLSB010000162.1 GCA_023135955.1 Bacteroidales bacterium
GCAGAATTCAATTCCATCACAAATACTTACTTGTCTATCTTTTTGGTTTTAGGAGCATTGGGATTACTGCTAGGTACTATTGGACTAGCTATTGTTTTGTTCCGAAGTATTCTTGAAAGAAAACAGGAAATAGCTCTCTTGCGTGCAATAGGATTCAGTAATGGAAAAATCAGACAACTGATAGTTTTCGAATATATGATTTTACTTGGAATTGGAATTGGAATTGGTTTCATTACAGCAATAATTGCTACCTTGCCTTCAATACTTAGTCAAAATACTGAAGTGTCATTTAATACTATTGTTATGTTACTGATAATATTGCTGTTGAACGGATTTGCATGGACCTTTGTGATGACCAATATGGCTCTGAAGAATTCCTCTATTTATCAGGCACTCCGAAATGAGTAAAAATTGAGAATTGCTTTGGTTTTTGAAATTCATTAATACTGGAAAACATGTTAAAATACAAAATTAGATTTCTTTTGGGAATAATCTTTTCACTTTCCATTATCTCTTGCAATCAACAACAAACTACAAGAAGTTGGTCACACTTCAGAGGTAGTCAGTTGAATGGTATTAGTGAAGAAACTGGTTTCCCTATTATCTGGAGTGATTCAACAAATATTGAGTGGAAAGTGGAAATTGAAGGCAAAGGATGGTCATCCCCGGTAATATTAGGAGACCAGATCTGGCTCACAACAACTTCCGATGATAATAAAGAGATGTCGGCTGTATGTCACGATTTTAATACAGGAGAGGAAATTTTCAATTTACTTTTATTTAAACCAGATACTATTTTCAGGATCCATGCAATTAACTCATATGCAACACCTACATCTTGTATTGAAGAAGGGTTTGTATATACACATTTCGGACGTTATGGTACTGCATGTATTGATACTAAAACAGGAAAAATTGTTTGGAAAAGAAATGATCTTGAATGTGTGCATATTCAAGGAGCAGGGGCATCTCCAATAATTTATAAAGACAAACTTATTTTACACGTTGAAGGTATAGATGTACAATTTATTTATGCACTCGATAAAAGAACAGGAGAAATAATCTGGAAAACAGAAAGACCTCAGGAATTATACGACTTAATTACCGATATTGGAAAGAAAGCCTATATTACTCCACTAGTAATAAATTTAAAAGGGAAAGATGTGATGATTTCAAACGGATCGGCAGTATGCATTGCTTATGATATCGAGACCGGGAAGGAGATATGGCGTATACCACAAGGAGAGGATTCCACTGTTTCTATGCCAATAGAAAGCGATGGGGTTATATACTTTTATACTAGCTTTATAACACCTGAAGAAGGTGAGAAATACTGTGAACTCTTTGCAGTTGACCCCAATGGCGTAGGAGATATTTCACAAACAAATATTCTTTGGCGGGTACAATCACCGATGCTGCAACTTCTAACTCCTGTAGTTAAAGATGGTCTTTTGTACACTATCGATGCGCAAAGCAAGTTGCTATGTCTTGATGCAAAAACAGGAGAAACCATATGGTCTGAGAAATTAAATGGAAAATTCCACTCCTCTCCAATTTGGGCTGAGGGAAAAGTTTACGTTAGTTCATTAAAAGGTGAAACCTATGTATACCGTGCAGGAAGAAATAAAGAGCTACTTGCTACAAATAAGCTCCAGGGCGGGATCTGGTCCACACCGGCATTTCTCAATGGACATATATTAATGAGAACCAGTAAGTTTCTATATAATATTAGCATAATTGAAACTAATTAAAATTATGCAGAAATTTATGTTAAGATTAAACTTTTAGACAATATTTGCGTTATATTATACTGTACATTTAATATAAATTTAATAAATCTTTTGTTTTGAATCCTGATTTCTATAAAAAACTTATCCAAAAGTCACCTGTCGGATATGCTTATCATAAAGTTCTCTTCGATAAGAACAATAAAGCATTAGATTATATCTTCCTTGAGGTAAATTCGGAATTTGAAGAACTTACTGGTCTTAAGGAAGAGGATATAATCAATAAGAGAATAACTGAGATAACTCCAGATATCAGAGAGGATAAATTTGATTGGATTAATTTCTATGGTGAAATTGCTCTTGGAGGAAATGAAAAAGAATTTATACAATATTCCAAGGTTTTCGGAAAATATTATAAAATTCTCGCCTATTCGCCAGAAGAGGGGCATTTTGTAAGCTTGTTTAGTGATTTATCAAATAAAATTGAATCTCAGCTCCAGGTAAAAAAAGTTTTAGAATCATCTGAGATTTTTATAAAAACGGATGCTTCCAAACCAAATTATCAAAAAATACTTGATCTTGGCTTAGAATTATCAGGAGCAAAATTTGCTATGTATAATGAATTTAATGAAGTCGATCTTGATTTTACTACAGTTGCTTTCTCTGGTATTGGAAAGTCAATTAAGAAAGTGATCTCAATATTAGGTTTCAATCCTCTGGGCAAGCATTGGAAACATGATCCTGTTA
>JAGLSB010000163.1 GCA_023135955.1 Bacteroidales bacterium
TTTTTTTAAATGGTAGAGTTGCTCCTAACTGATACCTCAATTTTTCGGTATAAGCGTTATGTCCGGCCATTGGCAACATTAAGGAAAAGGGTAAATGTTTTGAGTCGCAATTGATAATAGCTGCATTATTTTCGGAAAGTGCCATCAGCAAACCTTGCGTAATAGTTATTTGGGGACAATCTAAAACCACTATGCCAACATCCTCTATAGGTATTTTCTTTATAGCAGAAGATTTTAAACTGCCAGACAATGTATTGTTATTAACCTCTTCTGGGATTTTAATTACCAACTGTGAATCCTTATTGCTCAAGTAGGCTGGATTGCCAAAATAAAGAGTACGCTTAATCATCTTGACACTTTTTAATACTCGCTAACATTTACTATTTGCCCTAATCTATCAACTTTTAATTTGATGCATTTATCTTTAATCATTTGTCCAAAAATATCTTTCTCCATTTTATTTAAAGGTCCAAACTCCTCTTTATTTATTATAGTAGTTGAAATATCATTTCTAACAAAAAAACATTGTTTACCTGAACTACTAACCATTTTATAAATCCTTCCCTTTTGATCAACTCTGAAATCAACACTTTTTACAATATCTTGGTCTTCTTCGTTTGGCATATACACCAAGTCATTAGGAGAAAGAGCAAAAAGTAGATTGTACTCGTTTTCATCTTTATCGTAAAAATGCTCAGGGACAGAACTTCCACCTTGTTTTTGCCTTTCAATAACAATATTCAATGGAATAGTATCGTATTGCCGGACTTCTTCTCCATTTTTATTTTCTCCTTTATAAATAGCAAAAAATAAATTAGTTCCTTTAGCGGCTTCAACATACTTATCTTTTTTGTTACCAGATATACCAACAGGAAATTTATTTCCCAAAGTCTCATATATTCTTGCCTTGTAAATTGCTTTATGATTTCTTCCGCCATTTAGATCTTTAATATTCCTGTTCATATCCTCCAACCCTTCTTGCGAAAAAGATAAATCTGGTCTTTCTTTAAAAGTACCATTATCATTAACTTCATTATGCTTTTCAAGATGTTTTAAAAGGATTCTTTGAATGCTTAAATCTGTGACGGATTGTATTTTTTTTGAATTAAAAGTCTTATCAATAATATTTATTGGCCTTGCTGCAGAATAATGCTTCCTTATATCATTATTATCACTAGAAAAATAATAAGCCTCAACTTTACTAACATTCTTATCATTAAATATATATTTTCTATCCTTAAAGTATTTCTTTAATGATTCATTATTGTATCCTCTCTTTCTTAAGGATTTTATCTTCTGATTTAATTTTTTATCCACTATTATTGAACCACTATCAATAGCAGAACTCAGATTTACTTCATTCTTAAATCGCAAATTTACTTTACCTGATACCGTTTCTTTGTGGATGGGTTTTCTAATGGCCCAATTATCGCCTTTAATTTGCTTTTTAACTTTCTTTTTGAGCAAACCCTCCTCATCTTCCCATACTTGATATTTATTGATCGCTTTATTTATTACCCGTAAATTCTGTTTGAAACTTACAACGATATTTTCCAAAGCAATTTTAGCATCAACCGGAAAATTATCCCAGGGCAAATAAAATGCTTTTGGAACCTTTATTGTTCTGCCATTTTTTTGGATGTCTTTTTGATGTCTTAATTTCCTGCTTAGATCATACCGTATATTATCTGATTTTGCGTGTTCATTACTCAATAAGCCAACATGGCTCCTCGTTGCACAAGCAATGGCCAAGGCATCCATAGCATGATGTCGATGATCAATACGTTTTTTGTTGAAATTTTTCTTTAATTCATGTGGGACGGTGGTTCTGAAAAATCTATTCTCCTTATCGAAATAACCAAAATCATTTGAATTTGTAAGCTTATTCAGCCTTTCGAAACGAGGTGCAACTATTTCGTTCCATTTGTCATTTAATCCCCAATCATGTTTCAGAATTGAGGTTACATTACCTGTAACAGAAACGACATTTTTAGAAGTCGCTTCTTGTTCTCCTTCCTGTCTTACAATACTACTCAGTAGCTCTTTTACTAATTTGCTAATATAACGTGTATCGTTTAGTTGCCGAGAAAGAAATTGTTCCGGGATATCCTCGCTTAGAAGAATTTTATGCTTTTTGGAGCCTTTTCTAAAATTTTGTGATACAAAATCCTGATAGGCTTCTACTGTTAACAACTTTGCGCTTAAGCCTTGCCCCAACTCAATTACCTGCCCCGGGTTTTTATTAATCATTTCAAAAGCAGTTTGTTTGTCTTTAAAACGGTTTACTCCTGCTTCGCAAATTACTTTGTTTCCATTAGAATTATCAAAAAATCTGGATTGAGGAATAATGTGTTCAATTTCATAGTCGGTTGTAAATAGTTTACTTAATGGAATTATGTTCCCTGTATATGGGGATCGGTACATTTGTTCCATCCATAACCGATATTTCTCAATCTCTTTAGCTGTTGGTTCTGCGATCTTTGAAATTCTTTCAATATCATCAGGCATCTCTTTTGACGAGGACAAAATATCTTCTTCAAAAATTCTTAACTTTTCTTGCTGATTTGGAGAATGAGGAATTACACCTTCAATATTTTGGTTTTTAAATTCTTTGAGTAATGTTCTTATTCTTTGGTTTGTATCCTGATTCTTATTTATATTGGCTGTCATTGACTTCCTTATTTCAGAAGGATTCTTCATATCCCTTCCAAGCTCAATATGAATTTCATCAAAGAAACTTTCTTCGCCATTACCATATTTCATCCATATATCTTTTACAACTCGAAATGTTTCTGTAACTACTTGTTCAACAATTGGATTTCTAACCGAATGTTGCTTAAATTCTCTCAGAAAATCATCTATTTTCTCAGGAGTATTCCAAACATCAGTATTTATGCTTTCTGCGTGTTTTCCATAAACAATATAACTTGCCTGGTGGAGTTTTAATCCTTGATATTTTTTTTCAACACCGCAAAAACTCTTGAGCATTCCTTTAGTAATATCATCGTCTGAAACTTCTACAATTTTATCCTTTGCATGATTTATGGTTTCCAGTCTAATATAAATATCATCAATTCGTTTTTTACATTCATCATCTATGTCTTTAGAATAATCTCTTAAACGCATCAATGGCAACAATTTTTTAATGGCCTTTGCCGAGAATGCTCCATATTCTTTATTGAAAGGTTTTACATTTTTATATTCCTGTCTGACTTCTTTTGGAATTTCCATTTTGAAATTCTCACTGTCTAATGCTTTTTCCAATTCCTTTTTATCAGAAATAGAATATAGTAAATGCCAAAGTCGTTCTTCGTTTTCTTTTGTCAAAAAAGCATTCCTATCAAAATCCGCAAATTTTTTGAATATAGTATTAAACAGCGCTCTCGTTTCGTTTAATGGATATTCTTTTTCTTCTACATAGTTCCATCTATAGTCTTTCTCTGAAAGCTTTTTACCAAAACTATCTTTATAAAAAGATAAAAATTGAGATTGTTTTATTTTTGCCCTATTATTAAAGTATTCAAAGAGTTCAAGTTTTTCTTTTACCGATGGAATAAACTCAGCTGTAACATCAACATCAGATACTCGCCTAGTATCAACTAAGCTTTCTCTTTCATAAATCCTTATATTCTCAACAAATTGCCATATCCTAAACTCCTGGAACAAAGGATGGCTTTTGGCTATCACTTTTATTGGTTCAGTAATATATACTCCTTCTTTACTTCTATATGATCTGCTCTCATATCTACATCCATCAATCAATGATTTTTTTGATTTTAAAGGACGTTGATAGAAAATAATGTCATTTACAAAAAGATAAACAAAATCTTTATTTTTAAGAATACTTTGCTGTCCATAATTGTTTGGGTACAATTCATTTATACAACTTTCCAATAATTTATTGCTTTGCAATACAGGATGGAATTTTTGCTGGGTTTCAAGTATCTTAATTAACTCTTCTTTGTAAAAATGGCGTTCAATGGTTTTTACTAGTTTACCATTAATTTTTTGTTTAGGATTTTGCAGTAAAGTGGTATATATATATGTCCCAACACCTACACAATTATTTTCTCGATTAAATGTATCTAACTTACATTCTGTTTTCTTTTTTATTAATGTCCAATCATCTTCTTTTGGTGCCCGAAAACTTCTTTTCTCCTTACCATCTTTGTCAGTTTTTACAGTTCCGTCATCGTTTAATGAAGTTGTAACAATAAACTCCTTAGTTTTTCCAATCCAATCGTCTAAAGGGGTTTTGCTTTTTCTACGATAGATCCACCCATTCTCCAAATTAACATTATACCATATTTCTTTTTTGAAATTTGGTTCCTCAGCCGATACGCTTTCAACCTTAAAGGCATGAAACTCGACAAGTTTAGTTTTGTCAATTTCTTCTTCCTCCCCTCGTAACTGATAGTATCCTCTTTTCTGATTGAAATTAAGGATAATCCATGCTAATTCTTGTAAAGTAATTTCTTTAGACAATGCTTTCTTTCTAAGATAATAAATTGTCCAGTCGTATGGTATTCTTGTTTCTTTGCCATTTTCTTTTGTGTAAAACAAATCTGGTTGTGATTGTTTAAATTCACTTACCATTTCATTAAACGAAGTACTAAAGAGAAACTCATATTCACCAGTTTCATTTTTCAAATAGGGTAATTTCACTTCTGTATTATTGACAAATTGACCTTTTCTGTTTTGAAAGTCAATCTTTTCTGAGTAATACTTAGGTAGTGCATTAAGAATATTTAAAACTCTATGCAATCGTTCTCTTCTTAATAAGTGTCGTTGTCTTAATCGCCTAACTCCTCTATGTCCTGTTCGCTCAGCTGTTTGCGAAACAGTTTGTCCGGTTCCAAATTTATCTAATATATCTTGGCTCATAGGAATAATTCTACTCCCCATTCCAATAATATTCCCTTCTCCTAAGGCATTATCTGACTTATTTTCAAAGTCTCGCTCAATCAAAGCCCAACCAATACTATTAGTTCCTAAATCCAAGCCTAAAACTTTTTTCATTTTATTTGATATTTAGTTTTCTATTAATTATCTTTGGTTTACAATTTGAAGCAACTCACAATAAGGATTATTCCGTTGTGAAAACATTTAAAGCGGTCTCGATTTATCGAAATCGCTTTTTTTATTATTTTCTATTAAAGTTAATGAATCGTAAGCCTTCGGCGAACT
>JAGLSB010000164.1 GCA_023135955.1 Bacteroidales bacterium
TTAAATATTATTAAATTATGACTAATACTAGAAGAGATTTTCTAAAGAAAAGTGCCATTGGCGCAACAGGAATTGCAATAGCAGGAACAAGTACGGCAAAAGCTTATTCGGGAATTAAAGATGCTAATGAAAAAATTGTATTTGGCATAACCGGTTTACATAGCAGGGGAAAAGCGCACCTTGAAGCTATTGCTGCTCTAGAGAATACTGAAATTGGCTTTGTTTGTGATGTTGACTCACGCGTTCTGGAGGAATCAGTTAAATTGGTTAAAGAAGCTACAGGGAAAACACCAAAAGCCTTTGTTGATTACAGAAAGATGTTGGAGGAAAAAGATTTAGATGTAGTAACCATTGCAACACCTGAACATTGGCATGCTCCAATGGCTATTATGGGGGCTCAGGCCGGAAAACATGTATATATTGAGAAACCAGCTAGTCATAATCCTGCAGAAGGCGAAATGCTTGTAAAGGTTCAGAAAAAAACAGGAATGCTGATTCAGATGGGGAACCAGCAACGCTCTGCACCAACTTCGATTCAGGCTATTAAAGATATTAGGAATGGAATAATAGGTGATGCATATTATGCTAAAGCCTGGTATTCTAATCAAAGGGGCTCTATTGGTAAAGGACAGGTTGTCCCTGTACCTGATTGGTTAAACTGGGATTTATGGCAAGGACCTGCACCACGTAGGGATTATCAGGATAATTTAGTCCATTATAATTGGCACTGGTTTAAACATTGGGGAACTGGTGAGATACATAATAATGCAACTCATGAAATAGATATCTGTCGTTGGGCACTTGATGTGGAAATTCCTAATAAAGTAACTTCTTCCGGGGGGCGCTTTCATTATGATGACGACTGGCAGTTTTATGATACTCAGGATGCGTCTTATGAATATTCTGGTGGTAAAATGATTACCTGGGAAGGCAGAAGTTGTAACCGATTTCCTCATTATGGAAGAGGCAGAGGTGTAACAATACATGGTACTAACGGAACTATTTTGCTCGACAGAAATGATTATATTCTTTATGATACAAAAAATAAGGTTGTTAAGGAGATGAATGAAGCAGGTTTTAGTGAAACTACGGATACTTCGGGAATAGGAACACTGGATGTGTATCACATGCAAAACATGCTTGATGCAATCAGAAAAGGAGCAAAACTGGCAGCTCCAATTAATGAAGGAAGAATTTCAACATTGCTTTGTCATCTGGGAAATATATCGCAGGAAGTTGGCAGAACATTGTATGTTGATTCAAAGAATGGTCATATAATTGGCGATGGACAAGCAATGCAGCTATGGTCAAGAGAGTACGAGCCAGGGTGGGAGCCTAAGGTTTAGCGAAAATTAAATATATATTGTAGCGTTATCATTATGGTAACGCTACTTTTTTTTCAAGCAAATCATGAATAAAGGAAAAACAGGTTTTTATATCGGTTCAAATGGAACAGAAGGAGATGAAGTCTGGGGAACGGCAAATTAATTCACAGAGTAGTTTTTCAAAATAATGAACATATTTCAAAAACTGAAGCAGAGAAAATATATGATCTTTTTGTATTATTTGAGGATTAAGAGAGCTTATTGATACTGGTAGCCATCGGGAGATTACTGTTTTGTAATTTGGATAAGATCAAGTTCTAATAATCAGTACCAAGATTATAGTTTAACAACTCTACCTTCTTTATTTGATAATATTGCGGCTTCAATTATTCTTATCACATCCGCCGCTTGCTCCGGTTTAACGGCTAGTTCTGATCCGTTTCTGATTGCATCATAAATATTATTGTAGAAAGCCCTATAGTCGCCGTTCACAGATTCAACTACTCCTTCAAAGTGATTTTCTCCTAATGTAGTATTCAGAGTACCCCAATTATCAGAATCTTCTTTTCCCCAATCATCCCCATTGGGAATAAGTCCATCTTTTAAATCTTGTTCCTGACGATCTATTCCCCATTTA
>JAGLSB010000165.1 GCA_023135955.1 Bacteroidales bacterium
GATCCCAGTATTGCAATTCCTTTTCCCATTTTTCTATCTAGAATACAATTAATTCTTCAGGATTAAGTGCCACTCCGTTTTGCCATATTTCAAAGTGAAGATGAGACCCGGTTGTTAGTTCGCCTGAATTGCCAGAAGGGAATTAATTAAGCAGAAAACTATACAGAAAAGGAGGTTGGATTTTGAAGTACAAAGATTAACTTTGATATGACAATACTATCTCATAACTTTTTGAAATCAGGTGGCCGGACGTTGCTGACGACAAACAAGATAAACATTAAACAAGATGCGTAGTGAAAACAATAGGATCTCATTGATGAACTATATAGTAAGCCTCAGTACTGTTGGCTTAGCCATGAAGAGTATTCCAGTTGTACTGATGCTCAATGCCTGCAGCTCAACGGGGCAACAGGCTGAAAAAATACCGCCACCAAACATTGTAGTTATACTGGTAGACGATGCTGGTTATACCGATTTTGGTTTCATGGGATGCCGTGATTTGAAAACACCAAATATTGACAAACTGGCTAATAATGGCGTCGTATTTAGCGATGCACATGTGTCTGCAACAGTAAGCGGACCTTCGCGGGCCGGTTTAATGACAGGACGCTACCAGCAACGTTTTGGCTTTGAGTGTAATCCTTCTCATAACAACTTTACAGGACTTGATCTGAATGAAGAAACGCTTGCTGAAGCTTTGAAAAATGCAGGATATAATACTGCAGCCTTCGGAAAATGGCATTTAGGTGATGCTCCTGAATACAGACCTAATGCTCGTGGCTTTGATTATTTCTGGGGCTTCCTGGCTGGCGGTCGTAGTTACTTTTCTAATCATAAGAATGATGTGGAGGGAGATATACATTCGATACTTGAAAATGACCAGTTTCAAACTTTTGAGGGCTACCTGACTGACCGTCTTGGGGATCAGGCTGTTGATTATATTGAGGCGAACAAGGAGAAGCCTTTCTTTATATATTGGGCTCCCAACGCGGTTCATACACCAATGGAAGCAACTCAGGAGGATATGGAAATATTTGAAGGACATCCACGGCAAAAACTAGCAGCTATGACATGGGCACTAGACAGAGCAGTAGGAAATATTATCAGTAAACTTGAAACAGAAAAACTTCTGGAAAACACTTTGATCTTCTTCTTGAGTGATAATGGCGGCGCATATAACAACCTGTCATCCAACCTACCTCTGAAGGGTTATAAAGGAAATAAATTTGAAGGAGGCCACCGGGTTGCATTTTTTATGCACTGGCCCCGGGAGCTAAAAGAGCCGAAAACATTTGACGGGCTTACATCATCATTAGATATTTTTGCTACAAGCATAGCTGTTAGTGGAGGGAAACGCTCTTTGGAAATACCCATGGATGGTGTTAATCTTCTGCCTTTTCTAAATGGATGCAATGAAGAAGAGCCTCATGAGAATCTGTACTGGCGTAAGGATAAAATGGCTGCCCACAGAAATGGAGATTTTAAAATAATAAAGGTGGAAAATTTGGGGTATCGCATGTACAACCTAAAGGAGAACCTGCAGGAGACGAAAGACCTTTCATCATCTGAACTTGAGGTATTTGAGAAATTGAGCAAGGAGCTTGAGCATTGGGAAACAGGTTTAATGGAGCCTCTATGGACTGAAGGCCATATATGGGATACTATTACATGGATGATTCACCAAGATTACTTTTTAAACCGGGAAGTTAGGGTGGAGAATCCACAGAAACTGAAAAAATGGAGCGCTAATGCCAACAATGAACGATAATTCTATATCATATAAGTGCAATAGACAAAAATTGGAGGAACTATGAATAATAGCTATCTAAATAAGTCATTCTTATTATTTATTACAGGAGCCGTGGCAGCATGTTCATCGACAGATAAAAAGTCTTATCAACCCAATATTCTCTGGATTGTGGCAGATGATATGGGTTCTGACCTTGGCTGTTAGGCAGGGTCAACGCATTTAAATTCTA
>JAGLSB010000166.1 GCA_023135955.1 Bacteroidales bacterium
TCAGGGAAATCTTTGGGGAGAAGGAGGAATAAATACAAAAATTCCTGCTGGTAATGATGGAGGTTATTTTATGTCGGCTGAATACGTTAAGGAGGTTGAACGTGCTCAAACAAGCAATCTTCCCGATCCATACGATCCTACTCCTGTTGAGCAGGGGATTGGAGTTTATTATACATCGTTGAATATTGGAGGAGTTGATTTTGCTATTATTGAAGATCGCAAGTTTAAATCAGGTCCTGCAGGTCTTGTCCCTCAGCAAGGTCCACGTCCCGATCATATTCTTGATCCTGATTACGATCCTACAACAGTAGATGTTCCTGGTGCTCAATTGCTTGGAGACAGGCAATTGAAATTTCTAAATGAATGGGGACAGAATTGGAACGGAGTGCAAATGAAATCCGTTCTTTCTCAGACGGTTTTTGCAAATGCTGCTCATATTCATCATGGAAATAGATTAATGGCCGATATGGATTCAAACGGCTGGCCACAAACCGGAAGGAAAAAAGCTCTTGAAGAAATTCGTAAATCCTATTCTTTTATGATTGGAGGAGATCAGCATCTTGCTACTGTGATCCATCATGGTATTAATGATTGGAACGACGCAGGATATTCATTTTGTGTTCCCTCCATTGTAAATTATTATCCACGAAAGTGGATGCCATTAATTGATGGTATAAATCCTATAAGCAAGGATCTTGAGCATACCGGAAGTTATTTGGATGGGTTTCACAATAAAATGACAATGTACGCATATGCCAACCCAGACGAAAATAATGAGCTCTATCCCAAATGGAGGGAAAAAGGATTTTGGGGGAAATTAGCAGCCGGACATGGAATTATCCGTTTCAACAAAACCGACAGAACAATAACAATGGAGTGCTGGCCCAGAGGAGTTGATGTGACAAAAGAAGATGCAAAACAGTTTGCGGGGTGGCCGGTAACGATTAATCAAGAAGATAATTATAGCCGGGAAGCCGTGGCATGGTTGCCTATGGTTCAGGTTAAAGGAATGGAGAATCCTGTTATTCAGGTTATTGATGAAGATTCAAAGGAGGTGGTTTATACATTAAGAATAAACGGAGATAGCTTTAAACCAAAAGTATTTAAAGAAGGAAAATACACCATAAAAGTAGGTGACGGAAATACTAAAGAAAAAGTGCTTTCCGGGATTCAATCAGGAAAGGATTTAGACAAAACAATTAAGGTAAAGTTTAAAAAATAGTACTATTCTCTAATATCTATAAAATGAAGAAACAACTAATTGGAGGCATGATACTTGCATTATCTGCAACATCATGTTCACAGAAAAATGAGCAACCCAACATCGTGCTAATTGCAATTGATGATCTTAACGACTGGGTTGGGGCATTTGGTGGCAACCCACAGGCAATAACACCCAATATGGATAAGTTAGCCGAACAATCTGTAATTTTCCAAAATGCAAATTGCCCGGGCCCCGTTAGCGGACCATCACGTTCAGCACTTTTATCCGGATTCATGCCATACACTACCGGAATTTATGGAAATGCTAATAATATGCTTGATTCCAAACTTGTTCAGGAACACGCCACTTTACCTGAATATTTCTCAAAAAATGGTTACCTGACAATCTCAAAGGGTAAGATATTTCATAAGCATACCACTAAAAATGGCTTTGATCATGGCCATTGGGCTTACGATATATGGGAACAGGAAAAAGGTGGCGGAGGATTACAAACCGACAAACTTTATTCCCGAAACAAAGGCATTATTAATGGAGAGAAAGTTGAAAATGCAAAATATACAACCGGAGGAGGAACAGAATTTGCCTGGGCTCCAACTGAAGGAGGAAAAGAAGAAACAAAAGACTATATGACTGCCCAATGGTTTGCAGAAAAGCTTCAGGAAGACTACGATAAACCATTCTTTATGTCGGTAGGACTTTCGAAACCACATCTTCCCTGGTATGTGCCTCAGGAATATTTCGATATGTATGGGCTCGACACTCTAAAAATACCTGAATTCTTACTTGATGACCTTGATGATATAGTTAATGAAGATGGAAAAAAGACGTTTAAGCCATCAGAGGATTTCTTGTGGGTAAATGAAGATGAAGAGCTTTTTAAACGAGCAGTACAGGCTTATCTCGCTAATGTTACATACGCAGATGAATGTGTGGGGGTAGTTATGGATGCTTTAAATAACAGTAAATATGCTGAGAATACTATTGTAATTCTGTTTGGTGATCATGGATGGCATCTTGGAGAAAAACTGAAGTTCAGGAAAGCCTCCCTTTGGAAAGAAGCTACTCAGCTTCCAATGATGATAAAATTACCGGAAATGACAGAAAAACAATATTGTTACAGGACTGTAAATCTTATAGATCTATATC
Organism: Bacteroidales bacterium; assembly: GCA_023135955.1. Lineage (GTDB taxonomy): Bacteria > Bacteroidota > Bacteroidia > Bacteroidales > JAGLSB01. Next base: position 2,372 of record JAGLSB010000166.1, read on the forward strand.
CAAGTCTTATTGATTTGTGTGGTTTACCTGAAAAACCAATTCTGGATGGAGAAAGTATTGTTCCTCTGCTTAAAAATCCTAAGATGAAATGGCATCCAACTGTTACAAGCAAAGGTCCCGGAGCATTTTCAGTGATGGCAGAAGAATGGCATTATATCACCTATGGAAATGGTGTGGAAGAATTATATGATCTGAAAAATGACCCAATGGAATGGACTAATCTTATACGTACCAAATCTGACGATGTGAAAAATGCATTGGAATACTTAACAGCATATATACCTAAAAATTATGTTGAAGCAATTCCAATAAGTGAAAAGGATAAATCAATGAAAGAAATCGATCTTACTATTAAACCTAAAAGAGATCTGGATAGGCTTAAATAAACAAACTGTCTCCTTAGTGAATTAAAAAGGTCCCGGGTGATTAATATTTGTGGCATGCTTACTTTTTCCAGGTATTTCGCCCCGGATTACTGTTTTATTGATCTTCTCAGCTTCTCCAAGTAAAAACGCTCCGGTTTTCCGGTCAAAATGATCTTTGGTAATAATCGCTGGTTCTGTGTCACCAGTTTGTTTTTGCCATTTCTTCAGGATACGCTCCAGTTCTTCAATCTGATTAATATAATTCTTGTCATCGATAATATTATTTAATTGAAGGGGGTCTTTTCTGCAGTTATAAAACTCTTTTACAGGCCGTGGACCTAAAAAAATATCTGATTGTGCATCAGTTAACAAATTTGACTCATGAGCATTAAACAATGACTTCATTGATGGACTTCTAACCACATCTGCTCCTCCAATATTATTCAGTAAAGGTCGTCCGTTGTATATAAACATAAAGTCTTTTGTGCGAACCTGCCTTTCATATGATTCATAATCGTGCCAGTTATGTTCAGAGAAAATATAATTCCTGAATTCTGCATCAGGATTGTCAAATAGTCCGGCAAAACTCCGCCCCTGAAAAGTTTTTCCGGCCTTAATACCTGCAATATCTAACAGGGTAGGAGCTATATCAATTACACTCACCAATGCATCACTTGTTATTCCCTGATCAATTTTATCTCCCCACCTGAAAATCAGACCTGTCTTCATCCCGCTATCGTATACACGGGTTTTACATCTGGGGAAAGGCCTGCCATTATCTGCCAAAACCAAAATTACTGTATTGTCGAGTACACCCTGTTTCGACAATTCCTTCACAACCTCTCCAATATAAAAATCAAATCTGGCTATTTCATTGTAGTAGGAAGCCAAATCATTCCGGGTTGCTGCATCATCAATCAAAAAGGGGGGAACATTCAAACTATCAGGATTATGTGGTGGCAAAAAGCTATCTGCAGACCATTTTCTATGTGCATCATTAGAAGCAAACCACATAAAGAAAGCTTTGTCCTGTGGCCTGTTCTTAATCCTGTTCACCCATTGCTCTTCGCCTCCGTCTTTTTTGCCGCCATCCGAATCATTTCCATAGCTGTCAAAAGCTTCGAGTCCGGGACCTGAAAATTCATTTACACCAAAGTGCCATTTTCCGGCATGTGCAGTATAATAACCATTTTCTTTCAAAACTTTTGGGAATAAAAGTTGATCCATTGGCAGTGGTAAACGCAGTTCATGCGCACCTGTATTATGAGGATAACGGCCGGTAATAATACTGCATCTGCTTGGACTACACGAACTTGCTGTAAGATATGCGTTTGTAAACTTAATCCCTTCAGTAGCAAGATTATCAATGTTAGGAGTTTTTACATCGGGATTTCCATAGCAACCATAGTCATTCCAGCTAATATCATCGCCAATAATTAACACAATATTTGGTTGTTTTTCAGACTGACTGTCCCCGGCCTGAGTGCAACTCGTAAAGCTTGTTCCAAGTAAAATAATTGGTAATATCTTATTCATAATATTAAGTTTATTAGATTCAAAAAGTGCTAATACAAAACA
>JAGLSB010000167.1 GCA_023135955.1 Bacteroidales bacterium
CAGGCCCAAAACCTAATGCCTAATCCGGGATTTGAATTGGGATATGACATTGATCATCCTTTCACAGCAATAAATGGCTCTGTTGTAACCTTCTCAGGTACTTCGCAGGAGGTTTTTCAGGGCGACAGCGCATTGCAAATTGTAGTTGATGTAGTAGGAACTGGCGGACCACAGGTTATTGGACTTAGACATCAGATTCCTCATTTGGATCCCGATTCAATTTATTCGGCCAGGGTTGCTATTAATGGCCCCCTTGGACAAGAATTCCGGTTCAGGTTTCTAGGTGATATTAAACAAACTAAAAATTTTGAAGTTAGCAGTGAAGGTTATAACATTTACGAATATCTAATTGACCCACTCGGAGCTTCGGCTCGTGATACTCATCTCGTTGCTCTTGAATTTGCTTTTACCGGTAACTCAGCCGGAACATGGTATGTTGACAGTTTGGTTCTTGAAGTGACAGGAGTATCAACAGCTGACCCAGATCCCGACCCTGATCCCGATCCCGATCCCGATCCTAATCCAAGTCCGGGGCCAACAGTCTTTTTATCTCCTACAGGGAGTGATTTAAATAATGGTTCAATGTCTGCGCCTTTGCTGTCATTGGCTAAAGCTGATGAAATGGATGCTGATACTATTTTCCTCCTTAGTGGAAGATACTATGATGAACATCATTTTGTAAATTTCTCAGGTTCAGAAACCAATCCGAAGGTCATCATGGCTTATCCCGGACATGAAGTAATTTTCGATGGAACATTTCCTGTTGAATCAGCCTGGGAACTTCATGAAGGAAGCATATATAAAACTACCTTAAGTAAAGATATCTGGCAGGTATTTGTAAACAGAGAAATGCTTAATCTTTGTCGATGGCCAAATGTTGAAGGCTTTATAGAAGACGAGCAGCCTGTGTCTCCTTTAACATTACCAAATTCCCTATGGGATCAGGCCGGAACATGGGGACATTCTGCCGACCATAGTACAAATGGAGTTATGATAGATGACGGTGGGCAAAATCTAGCCGGAATAGATATGGACCTGACAGGAGCGATTTCCGTTCTGAATGTAGGCTCCTTTAAAACATCTGCTTCAAATGTAGTGTCACATACACCGGGGGATGATTTTTTTACTTATGATTTTACTCTTAGTGATCCTTTTCTTACCTGGCAAAAACCTTCTAAGGCATATTATTATATTGAAGGAAAATTAAACCTCCTTGATACCCCGGGAGAATGGTTCTTTGATAAAGACACAAAAGAACTCTATGTAATGACTAAAGATATGACTGACCCATCAACCATGGAAGTAAGAGTTAAAGATCAGTCCTATGCCATGACTTTCGGCAATAGTGATTACCTCCATATTGAGGGAATTAAATTTTGGGGCACGACGATTTCCGGAACAGATAATAATTATCTGACAATTGAAGATTGTGAGTTTACTTATCCATCTTATGGCAAAAGAATACTTGAAGAATATGCCCCTGTTGATATTACCATTTTTGAAGGAAACTGCAGTAATATTAATCTTCTGAATAATGTAATTCAATATACAGAAGGGGAAGCTTTTTATTTTTCCGGTACAAATCATCTCATGGATAATAACCTTATCAGACACATTGATTTTACATGTGTAAATTTATATATGATTGGTGGCACACTGGACTTTAAAGGCGATAATAATGTCTTCAGTAATAATACAATCTATATTTGTGGAGCATCAGAAACAATCACTCCAGGTTCTTATAATACTGTTGAAGGAAATGAAGTATGGAGCATTGGACATTTGCAAAATGATGGCGCAATTATTCAATATATGGTGTCCCCAACCATTGGCAGTGTAACACGTAACAATTGGCTGCATGATTGTACTAAGATGGGAAGCCGATATGACGGATCATTGGATGTTGGAAATACTGGTATTCTTGGATTCTGGGAGCCCTGGGAATCCCAGACTAAAGGTATGCATTATGGAAATACTTATTGGAATACAGAAAGTGGTTTTATGATTAAAGGCGATTATCATACTGTTAATAATAATACCGTTTTTGATAATCTGAAAGTCAGTATAATAATGATGAATAAACCACCAGAGGGAGGAAATCACAACTCAATATGTGTTAATAATATCGGGGAAATGATTTCCGGCTACAGGGGAGGTGCTACACCTGATGATTATCCAATTGGTGGTTCACACAGTAATAATTATAATGCTTATTATGAAGATTTAAGTGTTGAAGAAGTATTGATGGATGTTGAAAACAGGGATTTCAGACCCAGACCTTCAGCCTTCTTAATTGAAAAAGGAACTTTTGATGTAAACAGCGATGATCTGTTCTCGGAACATACATATATTGATTCTGTATTTGATATTGGTGCTTACGAATATGGAGATACGTTATACAACATTGCTGGCAGGAAACTGAATAATGCTTCTCATCCCATTCCTGCAAATATGGGAACAGCAAATGCTGAGGATATAATTCTGGCTTTTCGTCCTGCTTATAAAGCATTGTCATATAATGTATATGTTGGGAAAAGTCAGGAAGCAGTATCTGAAGCTACAATTGAAAGTCCGGAGTTCAAGTCAAACCAGAACTATAATGTGTATAATCCCGGAGCAATTTATAAAGAAACGGAAGTTTTCTGGAGAGTTGATGCGATTAAGGATAATGAAATTGTAAAAGGTGATGTGTGGTCCTTTACTACTTCAATTGATGCTAACGGGGCCGATTCTGATATATTGGCAATGGTCGATTTTATTATTCTTTCAGATGAAACTCCCATAGAAGGTGCCATGATTCAAATTGATGGGAAGATAGAGTATTCAGATTCTGAAGGGAAGGCAAATTTTGCTGATATTCCAGAAGGATACAATTATTCTTATATCGTAACAATGGACTCTTATCAGGATGTGGATGGCACATTTCTACTCAATTCCGATACAACGATTAGGGTAAATATGGAACTTACATCAGGATTGAATAGAGATTTTAATAAGAATATCAAAATGTATCCTAATCCTGCCACTGAAAAGCTCTTTATTGAATATGATTCTCAGGAATTCAGTCTTGAAATATCAAATTTTCTTGGTCAGGTAGTATATAATGAGAATATTTCTGTGTCAAAATCTGTGATCGATTTATCCAATTTTAGTAAAGGGATTTATCTGGTTAAGATTATTGAAAATAAATCTATGGCTTATACCGGTAGTTTTATTATTAAGTAAAAAATTCAATCTAAAAAATACAAATCTATGAAATCGCCAGCTTCTTTATTTTTAGGTAGCATTATACTTGCAGGAGCCTGTTCAACTGCCCAGGAAAAACCAAATATTATCCTCATTATGGCCGATGATATGGGCTGGGGAGATACCGGTTATAACGGCAATGATATCATTCTTACTCCACACCTCGATCAGATGGCTGATGATGGCGTTCGATTCGATCGGTTTTATTCGGCATCCGCAGTCTCTTCACCTACTCGTGCAAGTGTACTAACTGGCAGGAATCCATTTCGTACAGGTGTTTTTACTGCCAATCAGGGAATCTTACGCCCTGAAGAAGTTACCATTCCCGAATTGTTAAAGGAAGAGGGCTATGAAACTGGTCATTTTGGGAAATGGCATTTAGGAACACTTACATATTCAGAAAGGGATGCTAACAGAGGGAAACCAGGAAATACAAAAGAATATAATCCACCTGCGCTACATGGTTTTGATGTGGCATTTTCTACGGAATCAAAAGTTCCTACCTGGGATCCAATGAAAAAACGAAAGGGCGGAGGTAAAAGAAGCGGAAATTACTTACTTCCAGAGGAGGAATTTGAACATTATGGAACTTATTATTGGGATATTGATGGAAACAAAATTACAGATAACCTCGAGGGTGATGATAGTCGTGTAATTATGGACAGAGTTTTACCTTTCATTGATAAATCTGTAGAAAACAAAAATCCATTCTTTGCTGTAGTATGGTTTCATACACCGCATAAGCCATATATTGCCGGACCCGAATATCACGAGATTTATAAAGAACATTCATTGGATGTCATCAATTATGCCGGAAGCATTACGGCCATGGACAAACAAATTGGAAGACTCAGAGAATTTTTAAAAGAGAAGGGTGCTGATGAAAATACTATGATCTGGTTTTGTAGTGATAATGGTCCGGAAAACAGAACCCCAGGGTCAACAGCAGGACTTAGGGATAGGAAGCGTTCATTGCATGAAGGCGGAATAAGGGTTCCGGGTGTTATGGTGTGGCCTGCGAAAATTAAAGAGCCATTTGTAAGTGAAAGTCCGGCTTTTACTTCCGATTATCTTCCTACAATTGCAGAAGTCCTGAATATTGATGATTCCCTCATTACAAACGAACTTGATGGAACAAGCTTATTGCCTGTTCTTTCCGGGGAGAAGAATGATAGAGCTTCTTATATGGGTTTTTCTATAGGGAATCAGTTGGTATGGATGAATAGCCAGCAGAAATTATATTCTTCAGGTCCGGAACTCGAAATTTTTGATATCCAAAATGATAGGGAGGAAAAGAATAATATTATTGATGGAAATCCTGATCTTAAAAAAGAAATGATAGAGGCATTGGAAGATTGGCAGGAGTCATGTAAAAAGAGTTTTGATGGGGAAGAATATGGAACCAAATCAGTTGAAAAGCTGAATCAAAGATGGAGATCGATAAAAATTGAAGATGAATAGAATGGAACAAATAGGAATTCTTCTTACAGGCAGTCTGATTATTGGTGCAGCTGGTTGTAGCTCTTCTGATAAATCCGGCTCAGAAGAGAGCTCGCGACCAAATATCATATTTATTATGGCCGATGATTTGGGTTATGGTGATGTATCTTGCTATAATCCGGATTCTAAAATACAAACACCTAATATGGATTTAATGGCCTCTCAGGGAAAAATATTCCTCGATGCTCATACTCCTAGCGCAGTTTGTACACCAACACGCTATGGTGTACTAACCGGACGATATCCATGGAGGTCAGAACTTAAGCAAGGTGTTTTATGGGGTTATTCAGCTCCGCTTATAACTCCTGAAAGATTGACTATCGCTTCTATGTTGAAACAGGCTGATTACAATACCGCTGTTGTTGGTAAATGGCATCTCGGACTGGACTGGAGTTTTACAGTTGAGGATGAATCATTGAAGAATGCTAAAGATTATGTGAAAGTTGGTAATAGTGTTGACTTTAATCAGCCTTTTAGTGGTGGGCCATTGGATCTTGGCTTCGACTATTTTTATGGAATGGCTGCCTCATGGGACATGCCCCCATATGTGTGGCTGGAAAATGACAAGGCATGTGTTTTGCCAACAGAGATTACAAAGGAGATGGGTCGTAAGGGACATGCATCACCAGGTATGAAACCTGAACATGCTCTTCCTGAATTAACAAAGAAGTCAGTAGAATTAATTCATCAATACTCTAATCAGGATTCTCCTTTTTTCCTATATTTCCCTCTTCCTTCTCCCCATGATCCAATTGCCCCCAATGATGAATTTATTGGAACAAGTGAAGCTGGTGAGTATGGTGATTTTGTTGTGGAAACTGACTGGGTTTTAGGACAGATTATTCAAGCACTTGATGAGGCCGGAATAAGTGAAAATACACTTCTGATCTTCACTAGTGATAATGGGCCTGAAAGACATATGATAAAAAGAAAAACGGAATACAATCATTATAGTTCCGGAATTCTTAAAGGCTGCAAAAGAGATAACTGGGAAGGTGGGCACAGGGTTCCATTCTTAGCTAAATGGCCTGGTAAAATTGAAGCTGGAAGTAAATCTCATGAAGTAATTTCACTCGTTGATATGATAGCCACTTTTAGTGATATTGCAAAAACAACAATTCCTCAAAAATATGCAGAAGACAGTTATTCAATACTTTCAGAATTAAATGGTACTAATAATGATTCACCAATCAGGGAAGCTACAATTCATGCCTCCAGCAGTGGAAGGTTTGCTATTAGAAAAGGAGATTGGAAACTGATGATGCATTTAGGATCTGGAGGGAATAAATATGAACTCACAGATAGTTCAGAAATTCAGCTCTTTAATTTGAAAGATGATCTCAGTGAAGAGTATAATCTTCATAAGGAGAATCCTCAAATTGTTAATGAACTTAAAGCTTTGCTTGAAAAGTATATAGTAGAAGGCAGAAGTACTCCCGGCCCTGATCTGCAAAATGACACAGCCGGCAAATGGCCTCAAATAGAATGGATTAATAATAAATAATGATGCCAAATATGAAATTTATAGGCAAATAACAATTAAATTAGAAATAACACGTGAAACAAATTATTATCTTCCTGAGTTTTATCACTCTCTCCTCAGGAGCCTTCTCACAGTCAGAAGATATCTATCAGGATTCTTTGAATTGGAAAAAGGCAATAGGAGAAGCAAGTGGAGCTGCCTGGGAATTTGTTGATGCGAATCCAGATCTTCCAAATGTGCTTATAGTAGGTAATTCAATTTCCATTGGATACACTCCTTATGTTAGAGAAAATCTGAAAGGAATAGCAAACTTGTATAGAATTCCTGAGAATGGAGGTGAAACCCGTAAAGGTGTCGGGAAAATGAAATTCTGGCTTTCGGAAACGGAATGGGATATTATTCATTTTAATTTTGGATTGCACGATTTAAAATATGTGGATTCGCCAGAAATTAATGTTCCTGTTGACGAATACCAGGATAATCTGATAAAGATTATTGACATAATAAAGACTAATACAAATGCAAAAATAATTTTTGCAACTACTTCATATGTCCCTGAAGGATGCAATAATCCTGGAAGAGATTCTGGCGACGAAATAATCTATAATGCAGCAGCACTTAGTGTGTTACTAGATTATCGTGACATTCTTATCGATCCTCATTATTCATTAACAAAGAACTATCCTGAAGAACAAAGGGAAGCAAATGTTCACTTCTTCGAATCAGGTAAGGAGCGACAAGGCGATCAGGTAGCAAAACTAATTTCAGAAGTGCTTTTAACAATCAAATAATAAACAATTTTATAATATAATCATGAACAAACTTAGATTAATAACAACATTATTTATTTCTTTTTTGATGATATCAATGTCATTGGTATCGGCTAAAGATATTTATGTTTCACCTACAGTAGGCAATAAGTCTGATGGTAGCCTTGAGTACCCATTTAACACAATTCAACAGGCTAAAGAAGAAGTAAGAAAGCTGATAAAAAGTGGCTTAAAAGAGGATGTCAATGTTTTCCTGATGGGAGGTAACTATATTATTGATGAGACTATTGTTTTTAGTCTGGCCGACAGCCCGGGGAAAGAATATAAAGTTACTTATCAGGCATATAATCAGGAAGAACCGGTTATTTCCTCACTGCAGACAATTAAAAAATGGAGGAAAGCAACTCATTATCCCTCTCACACTCCTGAAGTTGCCAAAGGGAAAATCTGGAAAGCAAAAATTCCAAAAGGTATTTCTTCCTTCAAGGTAATGTACAAAGACGGAGTAAAACTTCAAAGAGCAAAAAGTGAGAAATGGTCACCGGTGCATCCACCCGACGTTTCAGTTGTAAGACTAACCGATAGCAGAAATGTTTATTATAATAAAGACAGATATCGCTTAAGAATGGTTGAATACAGAAATGACGAACTCAGAGACTGGGAAAATATTGGTGACATTGAAGTGATATTTAATCCGGTACCATGGAATTTAATGGTCCTCCCTTTAGAATCTGTAGATACTGAAAACAAAGTTGGCTGGTTAGCCTATGAGTCGAACTCTCAAGTTGGCACTAAGGATCCGGATCATGCCCCGGCCTTTGTTTATGTTGAAAATGCTATCGATTTTCTGGATGAACCAGGCGAATGGGTTGTAAATACTCAAACAGGAACAATCTATTACTGGCCGGAAGAAAATGAACCGGGAGAAAATATTGCTGTTCCCGCGCTAACTGAGCTTATTAAAGTTGAAGGAGAAATTTCTTATGATCTACCCACGGATATTCCTGTTCAGAATATTCATTTTAAAGGACTTACATTTACAGGATCTGATCGTGAAGGATGGTATAAAAATCATAAGGGATGGGGAATTCAGCACGACTGGGATACTTTCGATCATCCTAACGCAATGCTAAGGTTCAGAGGAGCAGAGAATTGCAGTGTTACTGAAAGTCTTTTTTCTCATGGCGGCGGATCAGCTATTCGTCTCGATTTATATGCGCAGAATATTCATATTGAGAATAATTTAATTGAGCATGTAGGACATATGGGAGTTCTCCTAAGCGGTTATGGTCCGGGAACAAAAGATGTAAATAAAAATAATAAAGTGTCAAATAATATTATTCATAGTTGTGGAGAATTGGTTTTTCACGGACATGGAATATTTTTATGGCAGAGTGGGAAAAATGAGATATCCAATAATTGGATACATGATGTTCCAAGGAAGGCTATTGGTATTTGTGGTATAAGATCACAAATATTGATGAAGCCGGATGTGGATTTTGATGAAGCTTCCAAAACAATTCGGTGGAATGAAATTGAATCTGTAATTGATAGTACTTTAGGTCCGCAGGATAGATATTTTCCATTTTTGCATGCACGTGAGAATCTGGTAAAAGATAATAAGATAACAAGGACCATGTTGAAACTAGCGGATGGTTCAAGTCTGAATATTTCAGGTGCCGGTGCCGGAAATATTATTGATCATAATTTATTGGTTGACTTGTTTTATACCGCTGTTCGGACAGACGACTGGCAGGATGAAACCACCATTAAAAATAACATAGTGTGGAAATGTGGTGGTAGTGCCTACATTTTTAAGGGACATAATTATCTTACTAATAATATTGCTGTAAATGTTGGGAAAGCGGTTCACCTTCGCGCCTACCCACAACAAACATTCAAACCGGATGCGGTAATGTCTAATAATATCTTTATGTCTGACTCAGAAGATTTTGTTATTTATAAACCTGCAGCATGGCCAAAATCGATGAATCTGCATAAAGCAGGGACTAAAATGATGCCATATGAATTTATATTTGATAATAATGTATATTGGTATCCTGGAGGAGAAGATTTTTTGAAGGAACAAAAGTCACATGGAATTGAAGAAAAAACCGTTTTTTCTGATCCTTTATTTGTAGATGCAAAAAATGGCGATTTTAGATTGAAAAAGAAATCTCCAGCCTTAAAACTTGGTTTTATTCCATTCGATGTTTCACCTGAAAGTTTTGGAATTACAAGTTCTTATCCTGAGAAGTATAAGAAAATGGATGAAGAGGCTCTTTTAGAATATGAGCAAATTCATAAGGATCGTACAGGACATTAGGGTTGAGTGGTGATGTAACGGGGCCAGGGAGGGGTAGTAAAGAGTTGAACTTAAATTAAAGACAGATTAATTAATTATAAAATGAAAATATCTAAATACCTATTCGTTCTAATATTATCCGGGATCTCAATAATATCTTTTTCTCAGGAGAATTTACTATTAAATCCTGGTTTTGAATCAGGTCACTCGGTAGATTATATTCTTGAAGCTAAGAATGGCTCAATAGTTGATTTCTCTGGAACCGCTGATCCTGTTTTTGAGGGCGATAGCGCATTATCAATTGATATAACAACAGTTGGAAGTGGTGGCCCTCAGGTTATATTATTCAAGCAATCTGTTTCTTCTTCATTGGTTGATCAGTCAAAATCTCATACCTTCACATTTGCACTCTATTGTGCAGAATCGGGTCTGCATTTTCGATCAAGAATTGAAGGCTCTGTAAGATTGGATATGAGTTTTGAAACTATGAGTGGATATCATGTTTATAAGCAGACAATTCCCAGTTTGCCAACACCTCACTCAACAGATGCCTACATCATGAGTATTCAGTTTGGATACCTTACTGAAAATGACGGAAAAACTTTTATCGTCGATGATCTGTCTTTTTATGAAGAGCGTACAGGCAGCCTCGACAGGGTATTTGTATCCCCTAATGGTGATGATTCAAATGAAGGCAACCTTATTTCTCCTGTAAAAACTCTGGATATGGCTTTCACATTGCTTGGTGGTGATACTATATTTTTATTAGAAGGGACATATTATGATAATTTAGTTCTTGGAGGCAAAACAGGAACAGCCGACAATCCAATTGTCATCATGTCCTATGAAGGAGCAAATGTTATTTTCGATGGAACAAAGCAGCTGTCCGATACATGGGAATTGACAGAGAATCAGATTTATAAAACAAATCCGGATTTTGAAGTCTGGCAACTTTTTGTTGACGATGAACTGCAAATGCCGGCTCGTTGGCCAAATGCTTTTTTGAGCGATAGTACTGTATGGGATCGTGAGAATTATTGGGCTCATGGAAATGAAGCTTTAAGTACTAATGGAACAGAAATGGATGATCCATCAGGCAATAATGACCTTGCTGCTTCAGGTATCGATGCAACAGGTTCATTAGCCGTTTTGAATGTAGGCTCCTGGAAAACATGGGCAAGAGAAGTGTTTTCTCATTCTCCGGGTAGCTCTACTTTTACTTACGACCCCGTTCCCGGAACCTATAAAACCAAACACCATTATTATTATTTTGTTGGAACACTCGAATTGCTTGATGCTCCAGGAGAATGGTGTTATGTTGACTCTACAAACGAGCTTTTCTTAAGATGTTCCGACGACCTGCCTCCAGCAAACAGAGTAAAGGGTAAAGCTCAGAGCTTTGCTATGCAGCTTAACAATTGCCATTATATTCAAGTTAGAGATATAAACTTCTTTGGAACAACCATAGAGCTGAACAATTGTACAAACTCATTAGTGGAGAATTGTAATTTTGATTACCCCAGTGCTTCAAAAAGAGCCTTGATGAATAATTCAGAGCCTGATGTAACTGCCAGTTACGGTAGTACAAATACTCCAACACGTAATATTTTTAGGAATAATGTTATTAAGAATACTGAAAGTCATGCAATTTACTGGGAAGGGATGGAAGATCGTGTAGAAAATAATCATTTTGAAAACATCGACTGGGTAGTTGCCGACAGGCCCGGACTAATGAATTCTATTTACCTCGACGGTCAGTACCAGACTTTCTCAAGAAATTATATTCAACAATGTGGAGCTTCGTCTACAATAAAACCCGGCAACTTCCCAATCGTAGAGTACAATAATGCCTGTCGCACCGGATTCTTGCAATCGGATGGTTCTATAACCCAGGTTGTTATAAATGGACAGCCCGGATCCCAGATCCGTTATAACTGGTTTCATAATACTGTTAAATCGGGAGCCAGGTTCGATGCACCAATTCCTCCTGTTGTATGGGGGTATGGAGGATATATGCACCACAATTTGGTTTGGGAAACCGGATCAGGATTAATGCTGAAAGGTGAAAGACACTACGCAATTAATAATACTGTGTTTAATACGAATAATAATGGAATTATTATTTTAGATGATTCCGATGATAATGGAGGTGGAAATGTTGGTACCATTACTATGAATAATTTTTCCGATGAAATTTCCGGTCATCGAAGCGATTATCTTTCTATCCCCGGAGAAGCCTCGCATAACTGGAACGGATATGAGGAACCGTCAAATCACATGTTGCAGATGAACGATCCGGCAAACTTTGATTTCCGTCCCTTACCGGGTTCCGGATTAATTGATGGGGGAGAAGTTTATCCTGCAATTAGTGAAGACTATTTTGGTGAAAAACCTGATATGGGAGCCTATGAATATGGGGATAGCATATATTGGATCGGTGGTAGGTTTATGGAAAAAACAAGTTACCCTATCCCAATGGATAAAGGTAGAAGTAATACCATTTATACTGACTTAATGTGGCAATTTGCATATAACGCTGTTTCGTATGATGTGTACTTTGGGACATCTTTAGCGAACGTCACCGGCGCTACAAAGAATAGTGAAGAATTCATAGTAAACCAATCTGTAAATATTTTTTACCCGGGTCATTTAACTAAAGGAGGAAACTATTTTTGGAGAGTTGATGCAATACATACAGATGGATCGATTATAAAAGGTGATGTATGGGAGTTTGAAGCTCTGTATGAGTCTAATCTGCCTAAGGATACTATTTCTTTTAAAGTATTTAAAAGCGAAGATGGTAATGTTGAATTAATGGAAAACGCCCTGGTTTCAGTTGGCGGACAATCGAAGCTGACAAATATTGAAGGTTGTGCCCAAATATTACTTGATAGTGGAATGTACACATATAGTATAAGTGCTGCAGGATTCGAAACCGCAAGTAATTCCTTTATTACAGAAGATACTATGTCAATTACAGATACTCTCATTTCCTCATTCTATGATGTCAGTATTGTTGTTATGGATGATTTTTTTAAAGATAATCCTGTATCTGGAACAAATGTTAATTTCTCAGGTGAAACATTGATTACTGATTCTGAAGGTGAGGTTTCCTATCTCGATTATGTTTTTGGAGATTATAATATTGATATTTCGAAAGAAGGATACTTAAATTATAACGGAACCTTGAGCATCTCCTCCGATACAAGCATTGTGATATATCTGAACCCGGAATTAAACGATGTAACTTTATATGTAATAAACAATGTAAGTCTGAAACCTGTTTTCAGGGCTGAATTATTA
>JAGLSB010000168.1 GCA_023135955.1 Bacteroidales bacterium
AATTATCAGAATCCGCAGATAAATGATCTTTTTGAGAACTTGAATATATATATTAATCCACTTGAGAATCCGGATGGTACTTATATAATTTCAGACTCGACAGTTTTTGGTTCTGTCAGATATAATGCAAATGGAGTCGACTTAAACAGGAATTATCCCAATCCGGTCTATGGTGATCATCCCGATAATAATGAATGGCAGCCGGAAACTGTCGCAATGATGGATTACCTGAAGAAAATTAAACCCAATCTTTCTGCTAATTTCCATGGTGGCGCTGAAGTGGTAAATTATCCATGGGATTCGTACATAGAAATTCATCCCGACGACGATTGGTTAAGATTTGTATCTTCTGAATATGCTGATACTGCTATTTCAAGGCGGCCCGGGTATATGAGTGATTTTCCAGGGGGTATTACCAATGGTTGGGAATGGTATTTTGCTCATGGGACTCGTCAGGATTATGTTACTTATTATCTGGGAGGCAGGGAATTAACTATTGAATTGTTTGATGTTAAAACAACTCCGGAATATCTGATTTCTGAACTATGGGAGACAAACAAAAATAGTCTCATTAATTATATTCATCAGGCGAAATACGGATTGCAGGGCATTGTAACCGATTCAGTAACAGGATTAGCTCTGCAGGCGAAAATTAAGATCTTGAATTATGATGAGCAAAGCTCAATTGTATATTCAGATGAAAATAGTGGGTACTTTGTAAGGTATTTAAAAGAGAGCTTTTACGATATTGAAATTTCCGCGGATGGTTATAAACCTTTTACAGTTAATGATTTTAGTATTGAGGATTATACAACTCAATTTGTCGATGTTAGACTGCAAATACTTGAAGATACTTTACTGCCTCTGACTGATCGAATTTATATTGAAAACCTTTTTAATAATTATCTTAATCTTAGAATTAATAATCCTTCTGAGCAAAATATGGGCTTATATATTTATAACCTTAGTGGAGCTATTCTATTTAGTGAAAACTATTATCTGATAGAAGGAGTGAATGATATTCAACTTTTACCAATTCTGCCACAGGGAATTTTTCTTCTTAAACTTATATTCCCGGATGAAGAACAGAGTTATAAGATCTTTAAATATTAAGTTGCTTTTTATTTTCATTTATGTCTCAAACGGCAGATTCGACATATTTTCTTACTTTTGACAAATTTTATATCATGAATACAATGATTGCGGTTTTTATTGGGGGTGGAGTAGGGAGTGTGACAAGATTTATTATGTCGAAAATAATTACATCCAATTTTCATAATATTAATCCAGTTGCTACCTTGGCATCAAATTTTTTCAGCACATTATTACTAGGCATTATTATATTCATCTCTGCAGAAAAAATTGAACTTTCAACTAATGTTAAGGCCTTATTAATTGTTGGATTTTGCGGAGGGTTCAGTACATTTTCAACCTTTTCTTATGAAATATTTGAAATGATGAGATCAGGCAATTTATTTATGGTGATTCTTAATTTATTTATTAGCATCTCAGTGGGCGTTGGCATTTTATTCCTACTATCAAAAAGTATTTAAATGAAGTTATTATTTTCAATTTTGTTTGTATTCTTTAGCTTGATTTCTTTCGGACAAAATCCTATAATTCCATCCCAAAGACCTAAGTTGGTTATTGGAATTGTTGTATCTGAAATGCGTTATGATTATCTCGATAGGTATTGGGATAAATTTGGTGATAGCGGATTTAAAAGAATCATAAACAATGGAATGGTATGCAAGAATGCTCATCACGATTATCTTATAGCTGAGTCTTCTGCCGGATTTGCTACCATAGCAACTGGAGCCTATCCTGCGAATCATGGATTGGTAGCTGATTATTGGTACGAAAGATTAAAAGATAAAATACAGAGTTCCATAAGAGATGAAAAAGTGGCAACCCTCGTTGGAGAATATGAGTCAGGGAAATTTTCGCCAGTTAATTTGAAATACAGTACTCTATCTGATGAATTGAGAGTTGCAAATAAATTTGAATCCAAAGTGATATCTGTTTCAATGGATCCCAGAGCAGCAGTTATTAGTGGTGGACATACTGCTAATGCGAGTTATTGGTATGGTGATATTACCGGCAAATGGATTAGTAGCACTTATTACCTGGATAGCATGGTTTCCTGGGTAGACACTTTTAATCATAAGGCATTTAGCGATATATATCTTGAAAAAACATGGGAAACATTATATCCTATTGAAGATTATACTGAAAGTCTTGAAGATACTAGTGCTTATGAAAAAGGAATAAATGGTCAGATAAACTTTCCTTATGACCTGGCCAGTTTAAGTACACCGAAAAGAAAACAAACAGATTATTCAATTCTGAAAGCTACACCTTTCGGGAATAGCCTGACAAAGGATTTTGCCATCTCTGCAATTGTTGAAGAAGAACTTGGTAAAGATGATGTACCGGACTGGCTAAGTCTGAATTTTGCTGCCGGAAGTTTTCTTGGAGATAAATATTCTTCATGGTCTGTAGAAATGGAAGATATGTATCTAAGATTAGATATGGATTTAGGGCATTTCCTCGATTTTATTGACAGGGAGATAGGGATGAAAAATGTGCTGATCTATTTAACCGCAGAGAATGCAGTTTCTCACGATCCTGCTTACCTGATGAATAAGCGCATTCCTTCAGGATATTTTAATTATAACTCAGCTATAATGCTGCTAAGATCCTATTTGAATGTTATTTATGGGCAAGGTGATTGGGTTAAGTTTTATTATTCAAAGCAGATATATCTGAATCGGGTTCTCATTGATAATTCGAAACTTTCTTTGAGCGAATTTCAGGAGAGGGTTGCACGATTTATACTTCAATTTGAAGGTGTTTCCAACGTGCTTACTTCTACAGACCTTATTAGAAATAATTATACCAAAGGCGAATTTGAGAAAATACAAAAAACCTATAATCAAAAACGCTCAGGCGATGTTATTTTGCAATTGAATCCTGGATGGGCTGAAAGTGGAGCGGAAAAAGAGCATGGTTCTTCATATAATTTTGACACACATGTTCCATTAATTTTTTATGGATGGAAAACTGGCAGAGCGGAAATTTCAAGGAAAATATCGGTAACGGATATTATGCCAACAATTGCTTATTTTCTGAACATTTCCAGACCGCAGTCTGTTCAAGGTTCTATTATTCATGAATTAGTGGATTAAGATTTAGACTTTATAGGCTTTTAAATATTAATATGTAGTAACCAGCAACCCTTCGACCCTTCGGCTAGCTCAGGAGCCGCAGGCTCAGGGCGGCGCCTAGCAACCAGAACCGAGCGCAGCGAGCTCAACGACTGAAAAGGAGTTAAACCAGCAACCAGTCCAGTGTGCGGGCAAAAAAGCCGCAATTTTAAATTGAAAATAACAGTATCATGTTATATAGTAGCAACCAGCAACCAATATTATAATGAAAAATATCATACAGTGAAAAAACAGATTTTTCTTACTTTGTTAGTTTTATTCTCCATTCTTTTCTCTGGAAATTCTTTTGGACAGAAAAAGTATTGGATAGTGTTTACTGACAAGCAGGATGTGAGTTTTAATCCTTATACATATTTTGATCAGAGGACTATTGAAAAGAGAGCAAAAGCAGGAATTAGCTTAGTTCAATTTAGCGATTTACCCTTAAATGCTGATTATTGTGAGATAATTGAGGAATACGGTGAAATTACAACTGAAAGCCGCTGGTTAAATGCAGTGGCTGTTAGCCTTAAAGCCAGTGACCTGAAGAACATTCGTGAATTACCAATTGTAAAGGAAATAGTGGCTATTCAGAATATGGAATTAGCAGATTATAAAAGATCTGAAGATATTAGTCCTGAAGAGCTCATTCATATAAATAAACAGCTTGAAGTTTTCGGTGGTGATCTATTTCTGGAAAATAATATTGATGGTAAGGGTGTAAGAATAGCTGTTTTTGACGGTGGATTCCCCGGTGTTGACACTCACGATATGTTTAGTCATATACGAGATGATGGAAGAATTATTGCAAGCTATGATTTTGTAAATAAGGATGAGTTTGTATATGACTTCAATTCGCATGGGACAAGTGTACTGGCATGTATAGCAGGAAAATTGGATTCGACTCGATTTGGACTTGGAACTGGAGCTGAATTTCTACTTGCAAGAACGGAGGTAAATCCTGAAATATTTGAAGAGGAAGAAAATTGGGCTGCCGCTATGGAATGGGCAGATAAAAATGGAGCCGATATTATAAGTAGTTCTCTTGGATATACTCACGATCGGTATTTTCCCAAACAAATGGATGGGGAAACTGTTTTTGTTACGCGAATGGCAAATCTGGCAGCAAAAAAAGGAATGCTGGTAGTTAATGCTGCAGGAAATGATGGAGATAAGGACTGGGAAGTTATTGGTGCTCCAGCTGATGCAGATAGTGTCCTTACCGTGGGTGGCGTAGACCCCGGGACTTTAGTTCATGTTGACTTTAGTTCTTATGGGCCCACTTTTGATGGGAGAATGAAACCTAATGTTGTTGCTTTTGGAGAAGTAATTACTGCAGGAAAAAAATCGATAAAAAGAGCATTTGGGACCTCTTTTTCTGCTCCGCTTGTTAGCGGATTTGCTGCCTGTATAATGCAAATTCAACCGGAATGGGGAAATATGAAAGTCTTTGATGAGATTCAGAAATCCGGACATCTTTACCCATATTACGATTATGCCCATGGATTTGGCATACCTCAAGCCTCATATTTCATTAATAAAAAGGAATATATTGAAGAGACATTTAAAATTGTTGAATACCTTGATGATATAGAAATTAAATTGATCATTAGTGATTCTGATTCCGGGAAAGATATTCCTGAAAAGGATTTCGGTCAACCTATAGACGATAATTACTTATATTACCATATAGCAGATAAGGAAACGGGCAAAATACGAAAATATGCTGTTGTGAATATGAGTACAAGTGATGTTTTTTCAATCTCGCTCGATGAGCTTCAAGAGGGAGAGCTGGTAAAAGCTCATTATAACGGTTTTACTAATGAATATATATTCTAAACAATGAAACGACTACTTTTTCTCTTTGCCTTTTTGTCTGTACTTATTATTGCAGGTGCCCAGGATGTCATTCTAGAGAAGGATGTGGATGAGCAATTCAAAGGAACAAAAGGCCCTAATATGAGACATTTTAAGCATCTTTATCTTGGAGCAGGTACAGTATTGGATTATGATGAAGAAACGGGAGCTTCAATTAATCCTTTGACTTCGGCACAATTCATTATTGGTTATAGATACAAACTAAAATTATTATCATTTTATGCACTTGGTTTTGATTTAAATTTTAAAATGAATAGGTATATGTTCGATGGCGATGATGAAAATCCATTAGATCTTTCTAATCCTCTTTTAATAGTTGAAAATGAGGAGAAACATAGCCTTACCAATAATGGGCCTGGCCTTGAGCTATATCAGAGAATAAATATTGGAAAAAGAGGTAATACACTTGGGAAATATCTGGATATTGGTGTTCAGGGGCAATGGAATATGACAGACGTAGAGGAGTATATTCTTGTTAACGAGGCTGATCCATATTTTGGGAAATCCAGAATTATTAACCGAAAATTGACATTTATTGAACCTGTCTCATATGGACTTTCTGCAAGAATCGGAATAAATAAGTTTGCCATTCAGGGATATTACCGTCTTAGTGATTATTTTAGATCTGAGTTTTCAATGTCGGAATTACCACGTTTAACTATTGCATTACAATTTGCATTACACTAAGTGGAAAACATATCTCTTACTTTTGCTAGAGTTGTAATCAGATCAGAATTTTCTTCTACACCGTTACCCGCAACAATAATATCG
>JAGLSB010000169.1 GCA_023135955.1 Bacteroidales bacterium
ATAAACTTGGAACGAATCAGAATATTATGTCACAGGAAATGTATGTATCGGCCAGTCAATTTCTTAGTCGGTATTTCTATATTTCAGGTGAGGCAAATTGCTATTTCAGAGGAGACAATGTCACTAAGGTAAAGATAAATACTGGTGGAATACTAATTTTTGACGGTCTGTATGCAGATATTTTCGGATCAAATGGAAGAATTTTTGCACGTTATTTTAATAGTGGGAATAATTTGTATGAATTAAAGATTGTGGATGATAAATGCATGGGAGAGGTAATAAATAATTTTCATGGCAACCACGAAGAGCTTTTTCATTTTATTGAGAC
This sequence comes from Bacteroidales bacterium, assembly GCA_023135955.1. GTDB lineage: Bacteria > Bacteroidota > Bacteroidia > Bacteroidales > JAGLSB01. Next base: position 329 of record JAGLSB010000169.1, read on the forward strand.
ATCTGAATACAGCTATGTGATTACAAATTCTTTTTTTGCAACTGATGATTATTATGCTGGAATTTTTGGTTTTGCCTACGATTCTGAAAGTAATACTCTAATTGAACTATGTGTCCCAATTGTTGATAAAGGAGGAATGTATGATATAATCAGATGTATGGATAATTTTATCTGGGCTAGTTCAGCAGGATCAATAAATAAAAAATTCATACGACTAGACATTACAAAATTTGAAATAAAAAAACCTCTGATTTATGAGCCTGGGGTGGAATTAGGTGAATTAATATCATATGATGAGATTGAATTTCCATCGAATCTGGAAGTAAGTGATTACCATTTTCTTGATAATAGCGAGATATCTTTCAAAGCTTTTGATTTGTCTGAAGAAAAAGATATTACAGGAATTATCAATCTGGAGGGTGAGATTACGATTACTGAGTTATCAGATAAATATACCTATGAGATTCTGAAAAAGCTTAATTAGGAACTAAGTATAGATATTAAGTAAATTATAACAATGCTTAAACTTTGGAAATAGCACCATTAATCATCAATAGAACCAATTGGAACTATTAAATGAAAATTCCTAAATCAAATCAAGATTCACATTTTGTAAGAATAAGCCCGCTTAAAACAATCCTATCCAAGATCATAGTTTATTATTTTGTATTTTTGTTGATAGTCATTTGATTTATCTACACTATGATTACAAAAATTCGCAAATTCACACAGGAGGAGATTTGGCAAACATCATTGCATGACAGATCCAGACCTCACGTTTTTTTTATTAAACAGCTTAGAATAATAATTCTTGCTTTTCGGGGATTTCTTGAAGACAGGGTGAGTATACGTGCTTCTGCTCTTACATATTTTACATTATTGTCACTTGTCCCTATAGTAGCAATGGCTTTTGGTGTTGCAAAGGGTTTTGGCTTTCAGGATAAGATGGAAGAATTTATCATCGGTAATTTTAAAGGACAGGAAGAAGTTTTAAATTATGTGATTGAACTTTCGTACACACTTCTGGATGGGGTACAGGGGGGATTACTTGCAGGAGTAGGACTTGTTATTCTGATTTGGTCTGTTATGCAGGTGCTTACTAATATTGAAAATTCCTTTAACGCCATCTGGCAAATTAAAAAGCCCAGGAGTTTCTTTAGAAAATTGTCCGACTATCTTTCAATAATTCTTATTGCGCCAATATTAATTATTGTATCCAGTAGTCTTATGGTGTATATAAATACTCGAGTTCAGAGTGCCGGCGATAGCCTTGTTATGTTTCAGGTAATAACACCTGCTATTGAGTCCACATTAAAACTTATTCCATATGTAATTATTTGGTTGGTTTTTACCCTCCTGTATATGATTATGCCAAATACAAAAGTGAATTTTAAGTATGCCTTAATAGCTGGAATAATAGCTGGAACTGCTTTTCAATTAATTCAATGGGGATACATTCATTTTCAGATTGGCGTAACTAAATTTAGTGCTCTGTATGGAACCTTTGCCGCTTTGCCCTTATTTCTTGTTTGGCTGCAGATTTCCTGGCTAATTGTATTGTTAGGTGCTGAGATTTCCTTTGCTTATCAGAATGTTGAAAAATACGAGTTTGAAGCTGAATCCCTACAGATATCAAATCATAATAAGAGAATTCTTTCCTTGTTAATCAGTCATTATGTTATAAAAAGATTTGCTAAAGGTGAGGAACCGCCTGTGAGTTCAGATATTGGAGATGATCTCGGGATTCCAATCAGATTAGTAAGAGATATTATTTATGATATGGTTCAGGCAAAGATTCTTGTTGAAACTATTACAGAAAGTCCAAAAGAAAATGGATACCTTCCTGCAATTGATATCAATAAGATGACCATTCAGTTTGTATCTCAAAGATTGGATGATATTGGAAGTGAGAACATTCATATAACTGATTCCGAGGCTTATACAAAGATAAACGAAGCCTATGATAAAATCTTTGGCTCTATTGCTAAATCAAATAATAATTTAGTGTTAAAAGATATCGAAGCTTAATTATTTACTAAAATATTTACGTAATATTTGATGAATTAAAATCAAATACCTACATTTGTTGAATAATTGAAAGAAATGATAGCATTATTTGCACATATTGAAACTGTTCATCATCATTATGATGGATTAATTATATAGGAAAGATAATGTAAGCTCATTAAGTAGGTGAAGGTTTGCAGATTCTGCAGGCCTTTTTTGTTTATATATATTGAAAAAATGGAAATATTAAAGATCGCAATTCAAAAATCCGGACGCCTAAGTGAAAAGTCGTTGGAACTTATTAAAGAAGCAGGGATATCATTCAACAACGGGAGCAGGAATCTGGTTTCAAGAGCTTCTAATTTTCCTGTAGAACTATTATTTCTGAGGGATGACGACATTCCGCAGTACGTAACTGATAATGTTGCTGACATAGGAATAGTTGGCGAAAATGTTGTTCTGGAGAAAACATGTAAAGTTAAGATAGTAGAGAAGCTTGGTTTTGCTAAATGTAAAATGTCTCTGGCAATCCCCAAATCAATTGAATTCACTGGCTCAGAGTTTTTCGATGGAAAGAAAATAGCAACGAGCTATCCCAAAATACTTTCCAAATATCTTAAGAAAAATAATATTAAAGCTGAAATTCATGAAATTAGTGGTTCAGTTGAAATTGCTCCCGGAATAGGATTGGCTGACGGTATATTTGATATTGTAAGTTCAGGCAGTACATTGATATCTAATAGATTAAAAGAGGTAGAAGTAGTTCTTAACTCAGAGGCAGTAATGATTGCTAATCCGCAAATAAATGAAGCTAAAAAGCAAATCCTCGATAAACTTCTCTTTAGGATAAATTCCGTACGTACAGCAAACAAAAATAAATATATCTTATTGAATGCTCCGAATAAAAATCTGGAAGCTATTATTAATGTAATACCTGGAATGAAATCTCCAACAATTATGCCTTTGGCTGAAGAAGGTTGGAGCTCTGTTCATTCCGTATTAAGCGAAAAAGAGTTTTGGGAAGTAATAGATCAGTTAAAAGAACTTGGAGCACAGGGGATTTTGGTAATCCCGATTGAGAAGATGATTGTGTAGGAGGGTGAAGAGCCGCAAAATCTTGCGGCTGTACTGTATTACGCATTGGGCGACAAGCATAAGGGAAAGAACCTAGAATATACGAAAGAAATGAAAAGCATTATAAAATATCCATCTAAGAAAGATTGGACAAAACTCTTAGAACGACCGGCTTTCAATTATGATGAATTAATGACTTCTGTAGAGAATATTCTTATTGAAGTTAAAAATAATGGCGATGAGGCACTAAAAAAGTTTAGCAAGGAATTTGATGGTGTTAGTATTGAAAATTTCCAGATTTCTGAAAAGGAAATAGATGATGCAAAATCAAAAATAAATATTGAATTAAAGAATGCCATAAATCTTGCGAAGGAGAATATTGAAAGGTTTCATTCTCTACAAAGAGATCCGGTGATTTCTTGTGAGCCAGTTACTGGAGTGCGTGTATGGCAAAAATCAACTCCAATTGAGAAAGTAGGTTTATACATACCAGGGGGTAGTGCTCCACTTATCTCTACTGTTCTTATGTTAGGTATTCCTGCAGTTATAGCGAGTTGTGAGGATATTGTACTTTGTACTCCTCCCGATTCTGAAGGGAATATTAATCCCGCAATTCTTTATTCAGCAAATTTATTAGGAATCTCAAAAATATTCAAGATAGGTGGAGCTCAGGCTATTGCTGCAATGGCATATGGAACAGAATCTGTACCGGCAGTATATAAGATTTTTGGTCCGGGAAATCAATATGTCACTGCTGCAAAATTGAAAGTAAGTCTTGAAAATATTGCGATCGATATGCCTGCCGGACCTTCTGAACTGGCAGTGATGGCAGATGAATATGCAAATCCTTCCTTTATTGCTTCAGATCTTTTATCTCAGGCTGAACATGGCGAAGACTCGCAGGTTATTCTTGTTTCGGAATCTGTTAAGTTGATTGAAAAAGTTCAATTGGAAATTGTAAAGCAGCTTGCAGATCTTCCTAGACGACAGATTGCAGAGAAAGCAATGGAGAATTCCAGCTTTATTCTGATGAAATCGGAAGATGAAATTATGGAATTCCTAAATCAGTATGCACCGGAACACCTCATTATCGCTACTGAGAATAATAAAAAAATTGCTGAAAAGGTTCAAAATGCAGGTTCCGTTTTTCTTGGTGATTTCTCACCCGAGAGTGCAGGCGATTATGCTTCAGGAACCAATCATACTCTACCTACAAATGGAAATACTAGAGCTTTCAGCGGAGTGAATCTGAGTAGTTTTATGAAGAAAATCAGTTTTCAGGAAATAAATCCTGTTGGAATTAAAAACATAGGCAATGCAATTGAATTACTGGCTGAAGCAGAAAACTTACAGGCTCATAAAAATGCGATAACTTTAAGATTAGATTATATTAAAAATGAAGGTTTATGAGCTTTGATTTGAAAAATATTATTCGAAGAAATATTCTCGATCTTAAGCCTTATTCCTCAGCCAGGAACGAATTCAGTGGAGACAATGCTGTTCTGCTCGACGCGAATGAAAATCCCTATAACACACCTTATAATCGATATCCGGATCCAAATCAATCAGATCTTAAAGATAAAGTATCAAGTATTTTCAATATTAGAATGGAAAATATCTTTCTTGGGAACGGGAGTGACGAAGCCATCGACTTGATATTCAGAGCATTCTGTGAGCCTGGGGTAGATCGGGTTATAAGTATTGAGCCCAGCTATGGAATGTATAAAGTATGTGCTGATATTCAGGATGTTGCTGTTGATGGGGCTTTATTGAACGAAGATTTTTCACTTAATACTGAAAATATCCTCTGTCAAATTAAACAAGAAACTAAAATCATTTTCCTTTGTTCCCCAAATAACCCAAGTGGAAATTTATTGGAAGAAGAAAAGATAATCGATTTACTAAGTAGATTTGAAGGATTAATAGTTGTTGATGAAGCCTACATAGATTTTGCGGATGGCGATGGAGTACTTAAATATCTCAATGAATATAAAAACCTTATTGTGCTTAGAACATTTTCTAAAGCGTGGGGACTTGCAGGAATCCGCCTGGGTATGGCATTTGCATCAACAGAAATTGTAGAGGTGCTAAACAAAATCAAATATCCTTATAATTTGAATATCCTTACTCAGGAATTTGCACTTGAAGCTCTGCAAGAATTTAAGAAAAGGAAAGCATGGTTATCAGATATTATAAATGAGAGGGAAAGAATGGAAAAGCAACTCACAACTTTTTCATTTGTAGAAAAGATTCATCACTCTGACGCGAATTTCCTATTAGTCAAAACTAAGAATCCAGCAAGTATTTATAATTATCTGGTTAAAGAGGGGATTATTGTCAGAGACAGATCAAGAGTTCCTTTGTGTGAAGGTTGCCTGAGAGTTACCATTGGATCAAAAAAGGAAAATGATCTTTTATTGGGAAAATTAAAAACATTTTCATTATGAAAAAAGTTCTTTTTATCGATAGGGATGGTACACTTATTTTAGAGCCACCAATAGATTATCAGGTTGATAGTTTAGAAAAGCTTGACTACTATCCTGAAGTTTTCTTTTATCTGAGAAAGATAATTGAGAGCTGCGATTTTGAAATTGTAATTGTTAGCAATCAGGATGGTTTAGGAACTAACTCTTTTCCTCTAAAAGATTATGAAATTGTTCATGAAAAATTTCTCAAGACTTTCAAAAGTCAGGGCATCATTTTCGACGATATTTTTATTGATGATTCCTTACCTGAAGATAATTCTCCCAACAGGAAACCCGGAACAGGACTATTGAAAAAGTATTTAGAGGGAGATTATGATTTGGAAAATTCTTATGTAATTGGTGATCGTATAACTGACATAGAACTGGCAAAAAACCTGAATGCGAAGGCAATTTATATAATTAGTGAAAATCAGTCTTCTGAAGTCGTAAAAGGCAGATTAACAGACACTTGTGCCTTGGAGGCTAATTCATGGAAAGATATAGCAGAATATCTTATATTACCCAATCGAAAAGCTGATGTTTACAGGGAAACAGGAGAGACGAAAATAGATATTGAACTCAATTTAGATGGTACAGGGAAATCAGAAATAGGTACTGGCTTAAATTTTTTCGATCATATGTTGGATCAGATTTCAAAGCATGGTAAAATGGATTTGAAGATTAAGGTTGAGGGAGATCTGGAGGTAGATGAACACCATACAATAGAGGATACAGCACTCAGTTTAGGGGAGGCATTATTGATTGCTTTGGGGGATAAAAAAGGGATTAATCGTTACGGATTTTTATTACCAATGGATGATAGTCTTGCCCAGGTCGCAATCGATTTTGGTGGACGAAACTGGTTAGTGTGGGATGCTGAATTCAAGCGTGAGAAAGTAGGAGATGTGCCAACAGAAATGTTTTATCATTTTTTTAAATCTTTCAGCGATGTAGCAAAATGCAATTTGAATATTAAAGCTGAAGGAAATAATGAGCACCATAAAATTGAGGCAATATTTAAGGCTTTTGCAAAAGCAATTATGATGGCGGTTAGAAGGGATCCGGAGGATAAGTCGCTTCCTTCTACGAAGGGAGTGTTGTAGGAGGGCATTTCGACTGCGCTCAATGACCACATATAAGGAGAAGGAGAAATATGACGCTTTAATCATTGATAAAAATGACATTGATTGATTTCAGCTAATGATTATATTCGGCCATCGGAGTCGAAATGAGCCCGAAAATAGAAGTTTATAATTCGTAATAGATGAAAATAGCAATACTAAAATACAACGCAGGAAACATAATGTCAGTTCAATTTGCATTAAAGCGACTTGGCTATGATGCAGAAGTAACATCTGATGAAAAGATAATAAGGAATTCTGATAGGTTTATCTTTCCTGGTGTCGGTGAGGCTTCTTCTACAATGGAATACCTTAGAAGAGAAGGGCTGGATCAATTGCTGAAGGAACTGAATCAACCTGTCCTGGGTATTTGTCTTGGCTTGCAATTAATGTGCGCGCATTCGGAAGAAAGAAATACTGATTGCATTGGTATATTTGATGTTCCGGTATTGAAATTTGAACCGGTTATGAATGTGCCACATATGGGTTGGAATACTCTTAAGAATACTAAAGGACTTTTATTTGAAGATATTAATCCCGGTTCTTATGCTTATTTTGTTCATAGTTACTATGCTGCAATGTCTGAATATACTGTCGCTAGCTGTAATTATATCAATGATTTCTCAGCCTCATTGCAAAGAGATAACTACTTTGCAACGCAGTTTCATCCTGAGAAAAGTGGAGATACTGGACATATTATTTTGAAAAACTTTATTGAAAAAGCATGATTATAATACCTGCAATAGATATAATTGATGGGAGTTGCGTCAGGTTAAGTCAGGGCGACTATTCCAGTAAAAAAGTATACAACAGCGATCCGCTTGAAGTTGCTAAAATGTTTGAAGATTGGGGTCTCTCAAGATTACACCTGGTAGACCTTGATGGAGCGAAAGCAGGCAAAGTAATTAATTACAAAGTTCTGGAAAGAATTTGCAATTCTACTTCAATGACAGTAGATTTTGGCGGTGGAATAAAAACTGATAAGGATATTGAAATTGCATTTGATTCGGGTGCACAAATGATTACTGGAGGAAGTATAGCAGTTAAAAATCAGGAACGATTTATATTTTGGCTTGAGAAATATGGACAGGATAGGATAATCCTGGGTGCCGATCATAAAAATGAAAAGATTGCTGTATCCGGTTGGATAGAGACAAGTAATCTGGATCTTAACAATTTTATTAATGATTATCTGAAAAAGGGAGTGAAGAAGGTAATTTGTACTGATATTTCTAAGGATGGAATGCTTGAGGGGTCTTCTACAGAACTATATTCGAGGTTAATAAACCAATTCCCCGGGATGGAACTGATTGGAAGTGGTGGAGTAGGTAGTCTTTTTGATTTACAGGCATTGCAGGAAATAAATATGACTTCGGTAATTGTTGGGAAAGCCATCTACGAAGAGCGAATTTCAAGTAAGGAAATAAAGCAATTTATAAGTGACTAATATGCTGGCAAAGAGAATAATACCGTGTTTAGATATCAGAAATGGGCAAACCGTTAAAGGTGTCAATTTTGTTGATATAAGGGAGGTTGGAGATCCGGTTGAACTGGGGGCCAAATATGCCAGAGAAGGAGCAGATGAGTTAGTGTATCTTGATATTACAGCAAGTTTTGAAGAGAGAAAATTATTTACAGATCTGGTGAAGAGAATTGCTCTGCATTTGAATATTCCATTTACAGTCGGTGGCGGTATTAATGAACTTGCAGATGCTGATAGATTACTCAGTGCGGGAGCAGATAAAGTATCTATTAATACTTCAGCAGTTTTAAAACCCGATTTTATAACTGAGCTAGCAGAAAAATATGGGAGTCAATTTGTTGTCTGTGCTGTTGATGCAAAATTAGAAAGCGATGGGAAATGGTGGGTTTATATAAACGGTGGACGAAAGAAGATGGATAAAGAACTGTATTCATGGCTTAGAGAGGTGCAGGAAAGGGGTGCAGGAGAAATACTATTTACTTCTATGAATCATGACGGAACTAAAAATGGATATGCTAATGAGCCCCTTTCTAAATTATCTGAGATGTTAAGCATACCCATTATTGCTTCAGGAGGAGCTGGGGAAAAAGAACATTTTGTAGATGTATTTACAAAGGGAAAGGCAGATGCTGCCCTTGCAGCAAGCATCTTTCATTTTAACGAAATTCCCATCCAGGAATTAAAAGATTATCTAAAAAAGAATAAAATTAGTATTCGTTAAAGAACAAATAATTCATCAATAAACGATTAACTATCTTAAAGTATGGGTATCCCTTCCAGGCGAACATGTGATTCCAATAAGCCCTTCAGGGTAAATAGAACAAAAGCATAAACTAAATATTCCTGAAAAAGAAGTAAATAAATAAGAAGTTTCATAAATTAATACCTTAATTTTAGAGGGGAAATGATTGCTTCCTTAAAATTTTTAGATTTTATATTCGTTGACCCTGTTATAATAATTGAGTTATTACAATATGAAACGAAGATTACATATAGTTGCACAAAGATTAAATTATAGATAAATGAAACTTGACTTTACAAAATTAAATGGACTCATTCCGGCAGTAATACAAGACTCTGCATCTAAAACCATTCTAATGGTGGGCTTTATGAATGAAGAAGCATATAAAAAGACCAAGAAAACCGGAAAAGTTTGTTTTTACAGCCGAAGCAAAAAGCGATTATGGACAAAAGGTGAGGAGAGTGGAAATTTTCTATTTGTAGAGAAGATAATTCCCGATTGTGACAATGACACCTTATTAATTAAAGCTAAACCAGCTGGTCCTGTATGTCACACAGGAACCGATACATGCTTTAATGAAGAAAATATTGGAGAACTTCATTTTCTGGAATACCTGGAGGAACTGTTATATGATAGAAAGAAGAAAATGCCCGAGGATTCTTACACAACAACACTTTTTAAGGAAGGTGTAAATAAGATTGCCAAAAAGCTGGGAGAGGAAGCTGTAGAGCTAATAATTGAGGCTAAAGATAAGAATGATGACTTGTTTCTGAATGAAGCCGCCGATTTATTTTATCACCTTGAAGTAATGCTGGTTAATAGAGATGTCAGCATAAAAGATGTATTCAGAGTTCTTGAGAAAAGACATAGGAATTATGTTAGGAGGAATTAGAGAAGGGAAGAGGTGGGGAGGTGAGTCGCTTCGCTGGTGAGTCGTCCGCTGAGGCGGACTTGGGAGTGGAAGAGGTGATGTCGTGATATTGTGATGCCGTGATGTCGTCTTGTAATGATCCAGCTTGCTATGGGTGAGGGTGGGATTGCTTCAGTCGCCTTCGTAACTCAACCACTCAACCACTCAACCACTCAACTACTCAACCACTCAACCACGCTATCCTCCTAAAACTCCAAAATCGTCTCCTTAATAACCCCAACAGCTTCCATTAATTCTTCTTCAGTAATAACGAGTGGAGGAGCAAAGCGAATAATATGTTCATGAGTTGGTTTTGCTAAAAGGCCGTTCTCTTTCAACGCAACGCATACGTCCCAGGCTGTTTTCCCATCTTTAGGTCTAATGATTATGGCATTTAGAAGACCTTTACCTCTTACAAGCTCGATCATTGGAGAATCAATCTTTTCCATTTCTTCTCTGAAGATTTTACCTAGTCTTTCAGCATTCTCTGCTAATTTTTCATCTTTTATTACCTCCAGAGCAGCCATTGCAACCTTTGCAGCTACTGGATTTCCACCAAATGTAGAACCATGTTCGCCGGGTTTAATAGTAAGCATTATATCATCATCAGCCAGTACAACTGAAACAGGATAAACACCACCGGAAATTGCCTTACCAAGAATCAGAATATCTGGTCTTACGTTTTCATGATCACAAGCAAGTAATTTTCCAGTACGAGCAATACCTGTCTGTACCTCATCTGCAATGAATAACACGTTGTTTTGCCTGCAAAGATCGAATGCTTTTTTCAGGTAACCTTCATCAGGAACAATAACACCTGCTTCACCCTGGATAGGTTCAACCAGAAAGGCAGCAACATTCGGATCCTGCAGAGTGCTTTCCAATGCACCCGTATCGTTATAATGTATCACTTCAAAACCCGGCATATAGGGGCCAAATTCATTTCTTGCCTCGGGGTCAGTCGATGCAGAAATTACGCTTAGTGTCCTTCCATGAAAATTCCC
>JAGLSB010000017.1 GCA_023135955.1 Bacteroidales bacterium
GACTGAAGCAATCTCGTTCTCACCATTGGCAAGGCTGTATCATTGAGAAGCCCAAGGAACGAGGGCGACTGAAGCAATCTCGTCCTCACGCTCAGCTTGGCGTTATTATTTTGATCTTCGAGTGTCTTTTTCGGAAACAGGATATAAACCAGAACCCACAAATATCCTATCTCGAGGGGCCTTTATTTTCGAAAGGTAGAGCCAAAGCTACTGTTGTCTAACTTCTTTCTGGCAGTTATCAAATAATTGAAATATTGCTACATATATTTGAAGATTATACGTATAATTTAACTCTTCTAACCAATATTATGATATAGGTACTATTAATCCATTGAAGAATATTATTTTAAGAAAATGAAATGATGTAAATTTGGGCTAGTACCGGTTTATCTAAACTTTAATATTGAAGAGAAAAAAGAAATTGTGAAAAATATAAAAGCATATATAATCTGATTTGGAATATCCAAAACTAACCACGATATATAAACTTACTATTATGAGAAAGATAACTTTAGCATTAATTTCTGTTCTGGCAATTTTATTATCATCTTGCGGAAACAGCCTTGAACAAAAACAAACGAAAGCTGGCTTTTTTAAAGCTCAGGAATTATTTTCTGAACCTACCCGGCCGGAAGGTCAGAAGGATGTGATTGAACTTAAATGCGATCCTATCGATACAGTTCGAATAGCTTTTATCGGACTTGGCAACAGAGGTTCAAGTGCAGTATATCGTTATACCTTTATGGAAGGTGTTAAAATTGTTGCACTTTGTGATCTTGTGCCCGAGAACGTCGAAAAAAGTCAACAGACTTTACTGGAAAAAGGATTGCCAAAAGCAGATGGCTATACAGGTGAAGAAGATTGGAAAAAGATTTGCGAAAGAGATGATATTGACTTAATCTATATTTGTACTCATTGGGATTTACACACTCCAATTGCCGTTTATGCAATGGAGCAAGGTAAGCACGTTGCAACAGAGGTCCCTGCAGCACTTACTATTGAAGAATGCTGGCAACTTGTGAATACTGCTGAAAGAACACGAAAACACTGTATGCAGTTAGAAAATTGCAATTACGACTTCTTTGAAATAGCCACTCTCAATATGGCGCAACAAGGTTTATTTGGCGAAATTGTTCATTGTGAAGGTGCTTATATTCACGATTTGCGAGGACATAATTTTAATGAAGATGGCTACTGGAACATGTGGCGATTAAAACACCTGGAAAAAACTGATGGTAACACTTATCCAACACATGGTTTTGGGCCAATCTCGCATATTATGAATATTCACAGAGGTGATAAGATGAATTATATAGTATCTATGTCGAGCGATCAATTTGGAATGTCTAAATATGCGAAAGAAAAATTTGGTGAAGATTCTGATTACGCAAAAAGAGAATATAAAAAAGGAGACATCAATACCTCTCTCATTAAAACGGAAAAAGGTAAAACAATTATGTTACAACATGATGTAACAAGTCCACGTCCGTATAGCTGTTTACATACAGTAAGCGGGACAATGGGTTTTGCGCAGAAATATCCTCAAAAGGGGATTGCTCTGGAGCCCAATGCTCATCACTTTTTAGCTGAAGATGCATTAGACTCTCTTTTACAAGCATATAAACATCCTATTGTTGAAGATATTGAAGAAAAAGCAAAAGAAGTAGGTGGACATGGCGGAATGGATTTCATAATGGATTCTCGATTAATTTACTGTTTACGGAACGGACTCCCATTAGATCAGGATGTATATGATGCCGCTGAATGGTCGTCAATTTTTGAGCTTTCACAAAGGTCTGTAGAAAACCAGAGTATGCCTGTTAAAATTCCTGATTTTACCAGAGGATCATGGCAAAAGCTAAACAAAGTAACATATCATATAAATTAAGTAGAATAAGATTGTCACAATACCACAAACGAATATTTAAACTTACAGATTGAAACCATCACTTAAGGTTTACATTTACTTTTTTAAGTCCCCCCTTTAGGGGTCCCGATGGATATCGGGATCAGGGGGGAAAAAACTAAGCTTGGTAATCATAAAATAGCATTAATACTAGATTCCTTTTTTCTATTTATAATTGAAAAAAAAACATTCATGACTAAAGTATCAAATCCTTTAAAAACTATTACTTGTCTTTTAATTGCCATTTTACTGAGCAGTTTCGGGCATAATATTGAAGCACAAATAAAAAAAGTGCCTTCCGATTTCCCAACTATTGCACAGGCTATTGCTGGAGCACAATCTGGGGATACTATAATTTTATCTCCGGGAACATACAGTGAGAAGGGCATGACAATAAATAAACCACTTACAATATCTTCCGAATGGATATTAACAGGTGATGAAGCAAAGATCGAGTCAACTGTTATTGATGCCTTAGGTGGTAAACTTTTTACTATTAATAGCGATGAAGTGGAAGTAAGTGGATTAAAAATAATCAATGGAGATCATACTCTTGATATTCATGCCAACGTATCAGTTAAATACAATCTTATGATTAATAACCTTGATGCTGTAAGTATGGAATCCGGGGGCGGAGGATATGTGGGATATAACCTGTTTGAAAACAATGGCGACGAAGGGATTGATTTGGATATCAATGAAAATGGCAGCGATATTATCATTGAATATAATACAATAGATGATAGCAATGATGATGGTATCGAAATACGTTTATTCACAGCTCCAAACCAAAATATTCACTACGAAATCAGAAATAATATAATTATAGGGAGCAAACGGGCCGCTATCCAAATTATCTCATATGATGTATATACCGGTAAGGTATTCAATATTCACCATAATGTTTTCCAAAACTGCATGACAGGGCTTGGATGCATGGAAGG
>JAGLSB010000170.1 GCA_023135955.1 Bacteroidales bacterium
GGACCTGGTTATAATATCAAATGTGAAACAGACGGTGAGAATCAATATCACGACAGGGGAGTGCTTTCAATGGCTCATGCCGGAAAAGATACAGGTGGATCTCAATTCTTTGTTTGTCATAGTCGCAAAAATACAGCCCATCTTGACGGCGTTCATACCTGCTTTGGAAAAGTGGTTGAAGGTGTTGAAGTAGTTGACGACATCGCTCAGGGTGATAAAATTGAGAAGATTGTAGTTATTGAGGAATAGTAGGATAGTGTGCTGGTGTGCTGGTGTGTTGATGTGCTAGTTTACCAGCAACCAGTCCAGTGTGCGGGTCAAAAAGCCGCAATTTTGAATTGAATATATAAGTTTATGTTATATAGTAGAACCAGCAACCAGCGCCAGTAACCCCTTCAACTTTCATGAAATCAACATATTTTCTTCCATTATTATGTTTAGCAGCTTCATGTTCTATCACTGAAGATAAGCCTAATATTGTATTTATTCTTGTCGATGATCTGGGCTACAAGGATGTAGGTTTTATGGGAAGTGAATTTTATGAAACTCCGAATATTGATAAACTCGCAGCTGAGGGTTTAGTTTTCACTAATGCATATACATCTGCTGCAAATAGTGCCCCTAGCAGGGCATGCTTAATGACTGGCCAGAATACTCCTTCCCATGGTGTTTATACCGTTGGGAATTCTGATCGTGGCAATTCAAGCTTCCGAAAGATTATTCCTGTTGAGAATACGATTTTTATTGAGGATAATAATATTACCTTGGCTGATGAGCTGCAAAGTAATGGATATTCCACGATAAGTATTGGTAAATGGCACATTAGTGAGGACCCTTTAAGAAATGGTTTCAATGAAAATGTTGGAGGTGGAAAGTGGGGACATCCCGGTTCTTATTTTGCACCATTCAAATCTCCACCAATTGAAGATGAAGAAGGCGCATATTTAACTGATCGATTAACGAAAGAAGCAATAAAGTTTATAAAACGCAATAGAGGAAATCCTTTCTTTCTTTATCTACCTTATTACGCTGTTCATACTCCACTTCAGGCTAAGGATAAGCTTGTTGAGAAGTACAAAGGAAAAGAAAGCAGTTCTTGCCAGAATAATGCAATATATGCAGCTATGATTGAAAATATGGATAGCTGTATAGGAGAAATCCTTTTAGAAATTGATAAAAACAAACTTTCTGAAAATACTATTATCATTTTCAGTTCAGATAATGGGGGCATAAATGCTGTTTCTTGTCAGAAACCACTTAGAGCAGGGAAGGGAAGTTATTATGAGGGTGGAATCAGAGTTCCGACAATTATAAAGTGGGAGAATCACATTGAAGAGGGACAAATAAATGATTTTCCAATAAGTCAACTCGATATTTATCCAACCCTACTGGACATTATTGGTGCAGAACCAGAGAAAAATAATTTGGATGGTATTAGTTTGTGGCCAATGATTAGTAAGGGTGAACTTTTACCACTTAGACCATTGATATGGCATTTCCCTGTTTATCTTCAGGCATATAAACCTTTGAAAGATGATGCAAGAGATCCCTTGTTTCGTACCCGGCCCGGATCCGCGATAAGAATGGGCAAGTGGAAGTTACACGAGTATTTTGAAGATGGTGGAATTGAATTGTATAATCTTGTAAATGATCCGGGTGAAAGAATAAATCTAGCTGATTCCATGATTGAAAAAAGAGATGAATTATATCAAATACTTAATATCTGGCGTCAGGAACACAATGCTCCAATTCCTTCAAAACTAAATCCGGATTATGATTGTATGCTTGAGAAAGCTGAAATTGAAAGATTTGGGCAAAGACGCTGAAAGAAACACATGATAATAAGAAAGAGGGTGACCTTTTGGGACACCCTCTTTCTTATTATATTTTCTAATTAAATATATATCTTAAACCAATTTGTAACTGCCATTTAGATAAAACAGATACATCATCGAGAAATGAATCTTCAAGATTTGTATCAAACTGGAACCAGGGTGTTCCGGTATTATCTACTCCGTTTACAGCAATAGGAGTAACAGTTCTGGCAAGTCTTCTAACTCCCCAATTGGAATTAATCAGATTGCCAATATTCATAATATCAGCTGAAAGCTGAAGTGTGTTCTTCTTTCCTGAAACATCTATACTGAAATCTTGCATAAATCTTATGTCCATTTGTGCAAACCAGGGTAAAGTGGCCCCGTTTCTTTCAGCATAATCCCCCCGTTTTTCAGATAGATAATCGTCTTGCTCAATAAAGGCATTAAGAGCAGTCCATTGTGCTGCTGCATTTGTTGCTTCCGTAGCTGCGCCATCTACATCAACAGTTCCGAAATTGATATCATTGGCATTCATTGGCACATAAAGGAGATCGTTATTTGGAATTTCATCAAGATTGAGGTCACCGGCATAAACCAGGGAATAATGATTACCTTGTGCTACTTCGATGAAAGCAGCAAATGAGGATCTCATTTTTCCATATGACTTAGAATAAACCAGGTTTCCAATTGCTCTGTGTTTAAGTCCGTAACGAGAATTTGAAAGCATTGGAAAATTTGGGTTGCCTACAACAGGGTTTCTTTGGAAAGCGTCTGCAGCAATCTCTGCTGGAATAGACGTATAGTCTTTAGATACCAGATAAGTGTAAGCAATACCTCCACTTAGACCTTGCTGTAATTGTTTGGTAATTTTACCGGTTATCGTCATTTGATGACCTTCATTTGTGTTATCAAGAACGATAGCACCTGCCTCAAGGAAGGTTGAAAATCCTACTGCATTACTGTAGATATTGTTCTCAGCACCCTGGAAGAAGGCTCTTTGATCACCAGTTCCTGATAACTGTCCACTAGGCGCTTCCATGTTATAATTTCTATGTACAACTGCATTCAGATCTTTTCCGTAAATTCCTTCCAATGATGCAATCCAGCCCTCGCCAATTTTCATATCCACAGCAAGGTCATTTTTCCATACCTGAGGGAAGTGAAAGTCTTCTGAGGTTGAATTAACCTGGAAAGTATATCCCGGAAAAACTCCTGGATTTGAAGCCTGATTACCCATCCATACAAATGGAATTCTTCCGGTAAATATTCCTGATCCACCTCTGACTTGAATTGTTTTGTCGCCCTTAACATCATAATTGAATCCAACTCTGGGGGACCAAAGTGGAATAGCCTTAGGCCATTCACCCGGATCAACAACTGCTGAATTGCCATCTTCATCTACCCATCCTGAGAAACCTGCGGACTCTGCAATTGCATCGCGGTTAATATCAGTTTCAACATCATTGAAATATACCGGCAAATCTACCCTAAGTCCAACCGTTACATTTAAATTGTCATTTACCTGAATTTCATCTTGTCCATAAACTGCAAATTGTCCCACATCAACATAGGACCATGCATAATCTTTCGTCTGAGCATCTGAAGTCTGTTGGTTAAAATCGACTTCTGCTGTAGTGTTATCCAAAAAATCTTGTACACTGAAGAACATATTCCAGGGATAATAGAATAGGTTGAAAGAATTGTCAAACTGGAACATTTCAAAATTTACACCTGCTGTAAAAGTATGAATATCAGTATAATAAGTTAAGTTGTTTGTGATCTGAAAAACGTCCTGATTTAAAATGTTTTGAGTTGAAAACATTTCTGACCCCATAGATATTGCGAGATTTCCATTTGCATCAAAAATATCAATTACTGGAAATGGTTCAGAAGCTGGCTCACGATTGTCACGGAATGCAGTATAACCAATCAGAAGGTTGTTAGAGAGTTTTGAAGAAAATCGTGAATTTAGTTCAGTAACAACAGAATTTATTTTATTATAAATTCGGTAGGATGAATTTTCAAAAGGAAGTCTATAACTTGTTGGGCCTCTTCCGATAATTGCCTCAGGATGAGGGAGGATATCCTTCCATGCATCCAGCATATTGTAACGAATAGTCAGGTTATGATTCTTCGAAATATTGTAATCGAGTTTTATCAGGAACTTATTATTGAAGGTTTCATGATTATAATTCTGATAATCTCCTGGCTCATATCCCCAATAATCCCTAAGTCTATCCTGTACTGCAATAATATCACTTTCTTGTACTGAAGTAACGTTAGGGCCTGAATTGCTTCCATCATCTGCCACAAAACCATGTGCCAGTTGGTTTCTTCTCTCTGATTCAGCATTAATAAAGAAGAAGAGTTTATTTTTAATAATTGGGCCACCTACACTTAGGCCATAAAGGCTTGTTGAGAAATCAAGATTAGGAATTTCTACTTCACCAACTTTGTCTCCAATCATATTTTCATTCCTGAAGAAGTAGTATCCTGTTCCCTTAATATCGTTGGTACCCGATTTTGTTACTGCATTAACACCGGCGCCTGAAAATCCACCTTCTCTAACATCAAATGGAGCAAGTGATACCTGGATCTGGTCAATGGCATCAAGTGAAACGGGTTGTGCGTCAGCCTGGCCTCCTGGTGTGGCATAGTCAAGACCAAAAGAATTATTAAAAATGGAACCATCCAGAGAAAAATTATTGTACAAGTTATTGCGACCACCAAAGCTGTTTCCATTTGCTTCAGGAGTCAGTCTTGTAAGGTCCTGTGAGCTTCTTGAAAGAGTCGGCATGGAAAGAATATCTTCACGACTAATATTTGTCATGGATCCTGTTCTGTCTGAATTGATGACATCATTCTTATTAAAAGCTACCATAACTTCTTCGATCTGGATGCGGTCCTCAAACAAAATAAAATC
>JAGLSB010000171.1 GCA_023135955.1 Bacteroidales bacterium
GATTACAATAAAATATCTGATCTTCTCCAATTTTTGAGGTTGTAGCCTCATGTTCAACAATTGCCGTACTGTTATCTGTTTCAATATATGGAAAGGTATGAGCGCCACACTTATCTCCAAGTAATAAAGAATCGCACTGAGAAAAATTACGTGCTTTTTCCGCGCCTTTTAACACTTTTACCAGTCCGCGATAAGAATTTTGACTCTTACCCGCAGAAATACCTTTTGATATGATTAAGCTTTTTGTGTTTTTCCCAATGTGCATCATTTTAGAACCAGTATCGGCCTGCTGATGATTATTAGTAACTGCAACGGAGAAAAATTCTCCAATAGCGTTATCCCCTTTCAATATGCAACTGGGATATTTCCAGGTAATGGCAGAGCCTGTTTCTACTTGCGTCCATGAGATTTTGGAATTATCTCCTTTACAAATACCACGTTTTGTCACAAAGTTGAATATTCCGCCAACACCTTCTTTATTCCCGGGATACCAGTTCTGTACAGTAGAATATTTTAATTCGGCGTTTTCCATTGCAACCAATTCCACAACTGCGGCATGTAATTGATTTTCGTCACGTTGAGGAGCAGTACAACCTTCGAGGTAGCTAACATAACTACTTTCATCAGCAACAAGCAATGTCCGTTCAAATTGTCCTGTATTTGCAGCATTGATTCTGAAATAGGTCGACAATTCCATCGGACATCTAACGCCTTTTGGAATATAACAGAAGGAACCATCGCTGAAAACAGCAGAATTTAATGCAGCAAAATAATTATCAGAAGAAGGGACTACACTGCCCAGATATTTTTTAACCAGATCAGGATGATTTTGAACTGCTTCACTAAAAGAAGAGAAAATAATACCAAGCTCAGCTAAAGTTTCACTAAAGGTAGTCTTTACCGAAACACTATCCATTACTGCATCAACAGCGACGCCTGCAAGAGTCTTTTGTTCTTCAAGAGGGATTCCCAGCTTATCAAAAGTCTCAAGTAGCTCAGGATCGACCTCATCGAGGCTTTCATATTTTGCTCCCTGTTTTGGGGCGGCATAATAAATTATATCCTGATAGTCAATTTCCGGTATTTTAAGATGTGGCCAAGTGGGCATTTTCATTTTCTCCCATTGGCGAAATGCTTTTAAACGAAAATCGAGCAACCATTCCGGTTCATTTTTTTTCCCGGAAATAATTCGAACAACATCCTCATTTAAGCCTTTTGGTATCGTTTCGGTCTCAATTTTTGTATGAAAACCGTATTTATACTCACTCTCGGTTACATCATTAAGTATTTTATCTTGCTCATTCATAGATATTTATGAAATTACCCTATTGTTTATTTAGATTAAATACAAATAGAGGACAAAGATAAAATATTTTTATTAAAGATAACACAATCTGGATTTAGTTATGGTTTCGGAAGGCTAAAGAAACCTACGGGATTAATCCTCTTAATATTATAATATCTTATTGTTTATCATACATATCTATAAATTTCTGATCCAGTTCCTCTGAATCAAGATATTTGATCCTCAATTCTTCAAGTCTTGCTTTTAAATCGACAACTACTTCAGCATAGGCAGGATCATCATATACATTTTTCATTTCCATTGTATCATTTTTCCTATCGTACAATTCCCACTCATCTACATCATAATAAAAATGTGCTAACTTATATTCTTTGGTAACAATTCCATAGTGTCTTTTAACCATGTGAATGCTTGGATATTCATAATAATGGTAATAAACTTCTTCTCTGTCCCATTTATCTGTTTCGCCAGTGAGAAGAGGCATCAAACTTTCTCCCTGCATATCTTTCGGTGCCTCAATTCCAGCCGCTTCGAGAAAAGTTTGTGCAAAGTCAAGATTTTGAACCATTTCATCTGATGTGCTGCCAGGTTCAATTACACCAGGCCAGCTTACAAGAAGAGGTGTTTTAAATGATTCATCATAAATAAATCGTTTATCAAACCAACCATGTTCTCCCAGATAAAATCCCTGATCAGAAGTATAAACAATAAGTGTGTTTTCTCTTAAATTATTTTCATCCAGATAATCCATTAATCTACCAACATTCTCATCAACAGCGGCAATTGTAGCCAAATAATCCTGCATGTATCGCTGATAACGCCACTGCATTTTTTCCTTTTCAGTCATATTTGGGAAATTCTTTTTAAACTCTTCGTTCATTGGCATATAGGTAGCATCCCATGATGCTTTTTGTTCCGGAGTCATAACACGCTCTCTATTTTTGTGTGGCCTCAAATCCCAGTCGGATGTGGGTTCTATACCCAGCTCTTCCATTACTTCCGGGTAAATCTTTGAATCGCCTGACCAGTTCATATGTGTTAACAGATTCATCTCTGCTTCCTTTGCAGCAGATCCTCTTCCCTCATAATTATCAAAAAGAGTTGCTGGTTCAGGAAAGGTTTTATTAATATATTCCTTATAATACCTTTCCGCAGGCTCCCATTCACGATGTGGAGCCTTATGCAAATACATTAAAAGAAATGGTTTAGAGTCATCTCTTCTATTTTCAAACCAGTCAATACTAAGGTCTGTAATGATATCTGTAACATAGCCATTAATGACCTCTTTTCCTTTGCTGGTAATAAATTCCGGATTATAATAACGACCCTGTCCTGGAAGAATTTTAAATTCATCAAAACCCTTTGGATTATTTCCAA
>JAGLSB010000172.1 GCA_023135955.1 Bacteroidales bacterium
CCTTTTGTTCAGTGATCCATTTTGTAGTCTGCTCGGTATAACGCTTTATAAAAAGCTCCTGGTCAGCCGGACATTCTATCATTTCTCTCATGTTATATAATTGTATAGGAAAGGTGAGTTTATCACAGCTGCGGAATAATTCGGCGTTATGCATTTTGCCTTTAGGTGCGGGAACGTCATTACTTCCCGGGGTGCCGTAGTAAAAGTCAAATCCCTGGTCGAGGGGGTGGGCACCTTTATCAAAACCCAAGTGCCATTTGCCGATTAGGGCAGTGCTGTAACTGACTTCTTTAAACATCTCAGCCATAGTTTTGAACGGGGCAAGTACTGCATTTTTTTCCCATGGTATGCATTTAGGACTGAAAGGGTGAATGCCGGTCATCAGTCCTGAACGGCTGGGTACACACCAAGCACCCGATGCGTAAAAATCTGAAGCCCCCTTATTATTAAAATTTCACTTCTTTTTCTTCTTCTTAATGTTATACACACCACCTTTTTTCTTCATATACACTCCTTCTAAATCTATTCTCATTCTCGCTTCCGGCACAGGGGGAGATTCAACACTTTTTAAATATTCAAACAATAAGCTCTGCATCTCATCCCTTTTTTCAGGATACCTATCTGCTATATCATGTTGTTCACTTATGTCCTCTTTAAGATTAAAAAGAGCACATGTATCCTTTGCCCAACACATCACTATTTTATAATCTCCTTGAATTAATGCACTCAAACCTGTCCACACAGAATTAGGAGCATGTGCAACAATAAAGTCATTCTTACGGGAAATAACTCCCTTTCCTTTATTTTTCAATACCGGTAATAAACTTCCACCTTCTTTCTCCACAGGAATGGTATATTGAGGATTAACAATATTCAAAAATGTTGGCATTAAATCATACCCCACAACGGGTTCACGACAAATGGTATTAGACTTTATGCCCGGACCTTTTACTATAAAAGGAACCCTAAACCCACCTTCTGTTACAAAACCTTTACTGTAGCTTAATGGCCACGCTTTACGCACTGGATTTCCATTGATGTGATTTTCAGTTGGACCTTCGTCATACCCATTGTCAGCAGTATAAAAAATATACGTGTTATCTTCAATACCCAATTCTTTTAATTTGCTCAATAACATACCAACAGCTTTATCAAGATCTTCATTCATTCCTGCATAATCAATATCATTGTGTTGTTCACCCTTGGGCAATTTTTCATATTTATCATACATCTGTACTGAGGATTTAAAATCGAGATGATTAGCATAATAGCTCATCGTCAGGAAAAAAGGCTCACTGCTTTTCACCCTATCTGTAATAAAATCCATTGACGCATCGGTAATCTCAAATGTACGCTTGGGGTCATTAACATCGGTACTGGTATTACCATAAGAGTTGCCACCTTTAACTCCAGTATAATCATATCCACACTGAGTGATTGGTTTAGAGGCATGCCATTTCCCAAAATATCCTGTAATATACCTACTATTGGCATCTTTAATTAAGTTCCCAATAGACTTATCAGTGTCAGTAAAGCGTCCGTATTCTTTTGGGTTAGGGCGCATATTTGAAGTGATATGAGTTTTTGCAGGAGAAACTCCAAATTCAATACTGTTCCGAGAAGGAGCACATAGTGGAGCCGGAGAATAGCCTTGCGGAAAACGCATCCCCTCTTTCGCCATTTTATCAATATTAGGAGTTTGATAAAAATCACTTTTAGAACCTTCTATTTTAGGATCCATAGGAATTGACAGAGAATTCCACCCTTGATCATCTACAAGAATAAAAATAACATTTGCACTATTTCTATTCTGAGAAAACACAACGAAAGGAATTGCTAAAAGAATAAATAGAAGTTGTTTCATAAAATTTAATTTTTGTAACTATATTTAGTGCCTGACTACCTTCATAAACAGTATCATCTACAATATCAAAGGATGCCACTGCTCCTCGCGCTGATTGGACTCGCCAACCGTCAATGCGCTCCCATTTGTAATTTTCACCAACTGAGTCAGATTCAAAACTTCCATTGGTTATTTCGATGGTAGGTTCACTAGATAACATCACCTCACAAAAGATGAAAAGACTGAGAAGTGTAAGTAATTGCTTTTTCATTTTTTTAAATGTTGAAGCTGGGTTCTAAAAATTAGTTTTCTATAATTAGTTTTGCTCCAATTAAGTCATTATTTCGACGACC
>JAGLSB010000173.1 GCA_023135955.1 Bacteroidales bacterium
TCACTTCCTCCAAACAGAGTAGCATATTCTAAGGTCATTGTTTCAGAATTAAAAACCGATATAAAGCAATCCTGCCTACCTTTAGCTTTTTTACTTATAGCATTTACAGTTGCAGGAAAACCTTCTCCCGTAGTGCTGCCACATAATACCAGTCTGTTTGGCTTTGTCCACTTTATTGCTGCACCCGCATATCCATTGGTTGCGAAATAGCTGAAATACGAGATTTTGTTATCTGTTCCGTTTATTTTAGCAATATAATGATCCACTATGCCTCCAGATTTAGGCATAATTATTTCTTTTCGAAAAGCATTATCAGTTACAGGTAAGTCAGCTGTATAAGTAGAGCCTGATAGATAAATATTATCCTTGTCATCAATATCAACTTCTGTGATAGCTTCCATTTGGCTGCTTCCAAAGAAAGTGGAAAATAAAAGTTTTTTACCATCGGAACTCAATTTAGAAAGGAAACCATGCATGTTATCATTATTGTCAATGGCACCCTTTGTTAAAGGAAAGTCTTTGGACTTGGTAGCTCCAACAAGAATAATATTACCTTTAGAATCAACCTTAATACCTCCTGCTCCTACTGTTTCTTCAACTTCACCTCCAATAAATGTAGAAAAAATAATTTCCGTTCCAGTTGGATTTAACTTAGTTACGAAAACATCGCCTCCCCATGATCTTGCTCCGTTAAAACTGGTGTCAAAAACTCCCTCAGTTACAGGAAAATCTGATGATTCTGTTCCTCCTGCTACATAAATGAATCCGTGCTCATCCACTGTAATACTTGAATGATGTTCTCTTTCGGTACCACCAATTAATGTAGCAAATACTATTTCACCTTCGGGTGTATATTTTGCTACAAAGGCATCTGCTGATCCTTTAAGTTCTGTTTGAAAAGCTCCTTCTGTGGCTGGAAAATTCTTGTCTCTGGTATTTCCTGAAATATAAGTATAGCCTTCACTATCGGCATAAATATCGAAACCTGATGCGTATTTATCGGTATGTGAAAGGTAGGTAGAGAATCCAAGTGTAAATACCGTACTATCAATTTGTTCACTTGTTTGCGATTTTAGAATTCCTTGACTAAAAAGAATTGTAATTAAAATTAAGCTAAGTCTTTTTATCATAATATTGTTTTTTTAATTATTGTTTGTTTTTATAGAATTTGTTTTAAACTCTATACAAAACAAGCAATAACCGAGCATTTGGATACGCGCAAATTGAGACAATACTAGCGACAGTTTAGGACATTGCTGGTAAAATAGTAAGATTGTTTGTGCTTGTTTGACTTATTCTCGAATAGCTGAAGGAGAGACACCATGAAACTGTTTAAATGCCTGGCTAAATCGGTTGGTATCTTCGTAACCTACCATGAAAGCAACTTCGTTTACACGGTAGTTTTCTTTGATTAATTCAGCAGCTTTAACCATCCGGTTGTGACGGATTAAATCTATAGGTGATTTGCCGGTTAAGGCCTTGAATTTACGTAATAAAGTTCGTCGGTGAAGATTGATATTTTCGGCAAGCACTTCTACCGTGAAACTACTATCCTGAAGCTTGTCCTTAATAATGGATGTACAATCATCAAGAAATTTCTTGTCAAAATCAGAATAAATACTTTTTGAACGCTCAATATCCGTAAAGCTGAATTTCTTTCTGGCATTTTCTCCTGTAGAAATGATGTTTTTCACTTTTTTAAGCAATAAGTCCGTGTCAAATGGCTTTACTATATAATCATCAGCGCCACAATCGTAGCCATCAACTATACTATCAGCAGATCCTTTTGCGGTAAACAGAATAATGGTTATGTGACTGGTATTGAGATCATTCTTAAGCGTTTTGCACAATTCATTGCCTTGAATCTTCGGCATCATCACATCACTGATAATTATATCGGGAAGGTGTTTAAATGCCAGATCCTTTCCCTCTTCTCCATCTTTTGCACAAATAACCTGATAGGTATGGGCAAATAGATCACATAAGAATATGCGTAATTCATAATTATCTTCAACGATAAGGATGCGGGGTAGTCCATTTTCATTGGGCTCCGAAATCAGATTCTCTATCTGATTAGAGAATTGATTATGCTGACTAATTTCGAGCTTAAAAGGAATTTCATCCTGAACCTCCATCATCTCAAGCGGCAAGGAGATACTAACATTTGTGCCTTTTCCCAGTTCGCTTGAGACGATATATTTTCCTTTCATCAGCTCAACAATTTCTTTTACATAAGCTAAGCCAATACCACTGCCTTCAACACTCGCATTGGAATTTTCAATCTGATAATACCTTTCCCCCAATTTTTTAAGATGATCATTGCTAATCCCTTTTCCGGTATCACTAATTTCTAAATCTAGCTGCTGTGTGTTTAAATTAAGCTTGAAGGTAACCTGTCCGTTCTCTTTATTAAACTTAAAAGCATTGGATAATAAATTTGTAATGATGGACTGAAAGCGCCCCTGATCAAAGTAGATTTGTGCTTTACTAATATTCGCTTCAAAAATAAGTTTACAATTGTTTTGAGAGGAATAGCCTTCAAAAGAAGAGACAGTTTCCTTGCAAAAAGAAATGATTTCGAATTCAGATAAATCTAAACTTAATAAATGCTCATCTAATTTTTGTAGATCCAGGATTTGATTTACCAGGGTTTTTAACTTGTTTGTATTATTAATTGCCAGCTGAAGATGATTGTCAGTTTCCTTGTCTTTTGTTTCTGCTTTGAGAATTCTTTCTAAAGGGGATTTAATAAGTGTTAAAGGAGTCCTGATTTCATGAGAGAGATTGGTGAAGAAATCAAGTTTGCGCTTACTGGTTTGTTGAAGTTGTCGTGATATTTCTTGAATCTCTACTTTTTGTTCTGCTAGTAGCCTGTTGTCCTTTTTTTTGTTTCGGTATGCTTTCAAAAGAACGAAGCCTATAATGACCAGTAAAAACGCACTAGCAATAAATGAATTTCTAATGAGTTTTTGTTTTGTGATTTCAGCTTCTTTTTTTTCAATTTCAAATCTCATTTCAAGTTTTGCAACTTCATTATACTTTTCGATGCTTGCCAGACTATCGTTCATTTGGTTGGCGATTTGTAAATATTCAGCAGCGGATTGAAAAGCTCTGTTTGAATAATATACCTCACTTAGCAATTCTGCTGTTTTTTGTATTCTTTCGGGTAAGCCTAAATCTATGGCCAGATTATGTGCTAATTCTAAATAATAAATCGTGCTATCAATATCATTTTGATCCCGGTAGTAGCTTCCTAATTCTTTGTAAGAGATTGCCATTTCCAAACCCGATTCAGAATCGATTGCAATATTCTTTGCCCGATTCAGATATGAAAAGGCTTGTTCTGAATTGCCGGTAATTGAGAAAGTACGTGCAGCTTCAATCAGGGAATGAAAAATCTGGATCTCTGGACATACCAGACACATTCCATCAATGCTTTTTTGAAAGTGTTTCAATGCATTTTCATATTCTTCTCTTCCTTTATACACCATTGCTATTTTATGATTTACAGCGGAAAGCATGGCGTAATTACCTTGATAAACAACAGTGCTAACTTCTTTATATATCTTCATTGCCATCGTATCATTTCCTGTTTTGAAGTATACATCCCCGATACTTAGCTTAACCAGTTTTATATATTGAGTGTCCTTGCTATCTTCAAAATTTTCTTGTGCTTTAAGTAAATACTCAAGAGCGATATCTTTGTTTACATGATTATTAAGGAATAATTGTCCGGCAGTGAAATAGATTTCTCCTAAGGCATGTTTGCTTCCTGTTCCTTCAGCGTATTCAATTCCTTCCTGCAAATAGCGATAAGCCAGTTTATAATTATAAAGTTTTGCATAGGTTGCTGCAATGTTTTGATAACTATTCAGCACCGCATTACTGGCATCAATTAATTCCTTATTTAGAATATTATTCTGATAATAAACCACAGTGCTATCATATTCACCTAAAGGCTCAAATGCAAATGATATTTGATTGTTTGAAATAGCCTCGTATTCAGAATTGTTTAGTTCAATAAATAATTCGCGGGCCTTCTTATGATAATGGATTGATTGTGAGAAATTGGATTTCCAACTTTCAATATTTCCCAGAAAATGATAGGTGTATGAAAGGATTTCTTTTTCTTGTGATTTTTCAGCAAACTCAATGGCTTTCAAAAATTCTTCTTCCGCAGAATGATATTCAGCCATTTTATAATATGACTGCCCTTTTTGGTAATAGATCTGGGATTCCTTAATGGTATTCGTTTGGGGATCTTGCTTAGGTATGTTTTTTTTAAGTTTGCGAATAGGGTTTGCAATCACGTTAATAGAACCTGATAAAAAAATTATTGCTAGTATTTTAAAGGCGGTTAGTCTCAAATTTTGAGTAAGTTATCAATTTTATTTATTATAATTTATATTGTCATATCGTAGTTGGCAGGGTTAACGCATTTAATTTCTAAAAGCAGTGGTAACCCCTTTGGGCGACCACAATATATTTACAAGCCTGAAGGGCTTAAACAAAAATATAATCTAAATCATTAGCTGAGACCAATTAAAAAGGAATAATGATTGCAGTCTTTCTGTCCCAAAACTTTTCCGCTTGATTAGGAGTATCCATATTTTCATTTTTCTGATGCATATATAAATCTCAAGCCATGATATAAACTTTGATAAGGGACATGTCCTTCATCTTCATAAATTTTCAGTTTGTAATTTATATTTTCTTTTGATTCAACTAATTGGGTGAAGTTTATTAGTTGCTTCTTCATAACTCCATTCGGATCTAGAAAATCTCTTATCCCATATGTAATGAAAATATTCTTTGTATTATTTTGTTTCGCTTTTAAGAACTCTTTTGTCAAGGTACTGAAATATTCCTCACAATCGGGAAATCCTCCACTACAAGCAATAAATGAATCAAATGTATGCGGACTTGTCAGAAAATAATACAATGTAAAAACTGCGCTTAGAGATTGTCCACATAATAACTTTTCATTTGTTGTTCTATAAGATTCATTAATATGAGGGATTAATTCACTTTCAAAAAAAGATTTGAAATTTTCTGCGCCTGGTTCTGATTGGAAAAAACTTGTATTTGTGGGCATCATGTCCCTGGTTCTATTTGTATTTTCAATCATAACGACTATCATTTCAGGCATTAACTCATCCGCATATGCCAGGCGATTAATTACTCCAACAGTTTCAATAAATATATCCAAACTCCCGTCTAGTCGGTACAAAACAGGGTATGATTTATCGGTGTTATCATAATCATTAGGAAGTTTTATTTTAATGTTTCTGGTTTCATTCAATACTTTAGATTCAATTGAATCTTGAAACCCAACGTTTATTTGCTGACTAAATAGTGTCGTTGAGGATATTGCTATCAAGATTGATAGTAATATAGTTAGACTGCTTAATTTTTTCATAATTTCATTTTTATATTCAATTACTATTTGAAGCTAAAAGTCATTTATTCATTGTTCAATTGTTCAAATGTATATACCAATCCACTATATACATCAATATAAGGCACATGACCTTCGTTTTCTAAGATATCAATCTTCCAGTTAAAATTTTCCGGGCTCTTTTCTTTTAGTAATGTCTCAAACTGAGGCATTGGTATAGTTACTTGATCAGAATCTCGATCTCCGTAAATCATATATAAGGTTTTGTCGAAACTTTGCAAATTACTAAAGAAATCAATTGATTCTTTTAGCACATAGTTATCACCCCATCCTATCATTGGACTGCTTAAAATGAAAGATTTAAATAAATCAGGTTCATGTATCATTACATAATTGGCAAACATTGCACTATTTGAAAATCCTGACAAAATTCGAAGTGAATCTGCTCTGTAATTTGACTCTACAAAAAGAATAACTTCAGAACTAATAAAATTTAAAAACTTTTCTCCTCCGCCAGTAGTTGGTTTTCTATCAATTTGAAATGGAAAAACTTCATTCCATGTATCTTCACTGCATATCCCTACCAATATTAATCCTGGAATTCCATTTCGACCTTCTAAATATCCAGCAGCGGATTTAGCACGCTCAAAAGACCACTCTGGAAATAAAATATATAAAACTGGATATAATTTTTCTGACTCATTATAATCACTTGGTAAGCTAACAAACAATTCTCTGCTTTTACCATATAATTCAGAATCAAAATGGATTTTTTTTCCAATTGAAATCTCGTTATTTGTTTGAGAAAATACTGTACTTTGACTACAGATAATCATTAGAACTATGGTAATTAATCTTGTTTTCATTTAATTTAGGTTTAGTGTAAAATGTAGCTTTATTAGAAATTACATATTTGTAGTATCTTTTTTAACTGGTCAACAGTGATAGTTTATTTATTAATAGTATTAGGTTTTATAATATAGATGACTCACTTGCTATTCAAAATAAAAAGATTCTCTATTCATACTAGATTCAAACACGGTAATATCTATAAAATCATCTATCAGATTAACAGCATCATTAACATTTTCAATTTCTGCCGGAGGAATATGCATTAGCGTTATTTCCATCGGATTAATATATTTTTCAGTGAATTCGCGCTCTTCTTTTGTGCTCCAAAAACCATAGAGATTTAAGAATGCTAAGTCAATATTTTCGTTCTGTAATTGCAAATCTTCATACTCAGCAATGTCTGAACCATTAGAATCTCCAGAATGAAATACTTTCAGTTTATCAATTTCGATTAAATACCCGGTGTTTTCGATTTGCGGGCGCGAATCGTGTTGTATGAAAAAAGATCTTACTCTTATCCCTTGAATCGTAGTGTCGTTTTTTTCTTGATTAATTTTATCTAAATGCACTATTTGATTCTCAAACTTTTTATAATCGGGATGCTTTAATATTGCATTGGTTACTAAAGGTGGAGCAATTAGAATGTTCTCAGAATTATTAATAAGATATTCAACAACCATTGAGGGGTTGAAATGATCACCATGATTGTGAGTAATCAGCATTAGGCTTGAATTATGAAAAGGATCTTGCTGATTAATTATATCAGAAACAACAGAATCTGTGGGAATTAAATAATTATCCCAACCAGTATTAAATAAAGCGTCGATTATTATTTGTTTACCCTCGCTTTCAATTAGAAAACCTGAATTCGCAATATATGTAACATCAATCTTTTGTTGTCCGTAACAAGGTGAAAAAATAATTGTTGCTAATAATAAGAGA
Organism: Bacteroidales bacterium; assembly: GCA_023135955.1. Lineage (GTDB taxonomy): Bacteria > Bacteroidota > Bacteroidia > Bacteroidales > JAGLSB01. The sequence goes on from JAGLSB010000173.1 coordinate 7,193, forward strand.
GGAATAAATATTTTTTGTTTCATAATGTGTAACTTATTTAAATTTCATTTTATACCAAAGCATTAATTCTTCATTATTTTGCGTACACTAATGCCATTGTCAGTAATCTCTCTAATTATATATATCCCTTCTGCAAAAGAACTCATGTCTACAGATACTTCTGATTCACCACGTAGTAGAGTACTAATTATATTTCCTTTGGAGTCAATAATTTCCACTTTACTATTAACATTTGTAGTTACAATATTTAAGATAGAATTAACCGGATTAGGATATACATGAAACTTTCCAGCATCTACGACATTGTTAACTCCTTGACCAGAACAAATTCCAGTATGTTGAGCATCCTGCCAAAAAAGAAAAGGATAGCCATCATTAAAATCTGCATTAATTTTCCAATAATCATCAGTACCGTTAGCACTTTCTGAGGCAAAATCCCAATTACGACCAATATATGTGCATATATCTTTCATTTGATCGCTTGTGTATGCAATTCCTCCATTTGTATTATTCATACTGGTTAAGGTGTTGTCAAACAGGCAATCAACCATATAAAAATTAGTACGTGCACCAATAAAACCATCAACAAAATCGCCATCCGGACAATCAACTATACTTGCACTATAACAATGCTCAACTCTCCCATCTGTGTGGCCCCAACCTACAAATCCTCCTATGGTATTGTTTTCAGAAATGACAAGATTCCTGCTATATGAATTCGTGATTAAAGTACTCTGAAAGCCTACAAATCCACCTACATCATATTTTCCTTTAACAGAACCTAATGCATATGAATAACTAACTTCATTTCCTCCACAGCTCCCGGCAAATCCACCAACATCATTATAATCGGAATATACATCACAATCGGCATAGCAACGATAAATGTATGAATCCCATTGTACAGAGCCAACAAAACCGCCAACATGACCACCCACTGGGGTACCGCCTGTAACATTACCTTGTGCAAAGCAATCTTCAATGGTTGATTCTGCCACATTTGCCACAAAAATGCCTGTAGAAGTTCCTCCTGTAACATTGGCATTAGTAAGTCCTAAGTTTTTAACTACCCCTTTCTTTATTAATCCGAAAAAACCAATATGGCTCTCAGTGGGCTGGTACATGTACAATGAATCAATTTCAAACCCTTGTCCATTATATGTTCCCTCAAAACCCACAGTAGAAATGGTTCCATTTGTATTTCTAACATACTTGCCGATTGGCATAAATCCAAGGGGAATCAATGCCGTATTTGCGTCCTGATCATGATTACCAAAGTTCCAATTTGTTGTACCGCTAATGTTAATATCGTTCATTTGAATAAAATGCTTATCCCAAAGCGAATCATTTAGGGATAACCACTTCAAATGACATTCGTTTTCTAACATGTAGGGATTATCGATACTCCCATCACCATTTATACTAATTTCAGGATAAAAGCAACATTCACTAAAGTTTGCAGTATTGTCATATCCTTCCCACCATAAGAAGGGATATCCGTCATTTATATCCTGATTAATTCCCCATACTTTGACTAAACCATTTTCTTCTTCATCCATAAAATCCCATCCTGCTTCCAGGTATGTACAAGCTTGTTTTAAATCATAGCTAACTCTCGAAGTAGCATCCATACTATAATCTCCGGCTAAATCCGTATCATAAAATGAGTTCTCTATATTTCCAAGCAATTCAGGATGTCTACGTTCATCCAATGAAATTACAGCACTATATGAATTTCTAATCAAACTTTCAGAACTATATCCAATTAATCCGCCAGAATAATCTTCAACTACCGTACCTATAGCGTAACAATCATAAATTGTAGAATAATTCAGGCTACCAACCAGAAAACCAGCGTTATAAGCTTTCATTAATCCTTTTGCATATGCATAGGACAAATCCAGGAATCTTGCAGTCCCTACAATACCTCCAGCATAAGTGTCTCCCGAAATTTCTACATGATTCAATCCCAATTTGGTAATTGAACCATTGCTAACATAGCCAAATAATCCAACAGCATATAAATTTATGCGGTTTATATATAAGCTGTCAATAATATGACCACCACCATCATAACTACCTTCAAATGCTTTTGGATTATACCCAGAATAACCGATGGGTGTAAATCCCATTGTAGTATCGGAAGTATTTGGATCATCATCATGATCACCAATATCCCAGGTTCTTGTATCTGCTGCATTTATATGAGCTGTTTGAATAAAATATTTATCCCATTCCACTTCATTCTGCGATAACCAGTAAAGATTTTCCAAACTTGAAATCTCGTACGGACTAGTTTCAGAGCCATCACCAACAGAGGGCACTGTAGATGTTTGAGCTAATAAAAAGCTTGTATTACCAATAAATAATAAAGTTAAAACGAAGCCAAGAATTGATTTTTTCATATTGAGATTTTATATTTAAGTTGAATAATTATCTATTCAGCATATGTTATAAGTTATCTAAATTTTTAATTTGCTAATGTTGTGCTATCGTACTTTTATGATTCCAGAAGTTAGATTTCTAGTTATAGTTTTTCCTTTTGTTGAGTCATATATTCGTTATATTGTTTAAATATTTCTGTTAAATCCATCTTATCTAATTCCTTATTCCTAACTTTTTCTATTAATTCAGGATGTTCAGACAGATGTACTTCCATTGATTTAACCAAAGATTTGCGTGAAATATCTGGCAGAATGCCGTTAACAGGATTTTCATATTCAAAGATCTCTGCATATTCAGCCCCTTGTTTTTTTATATAATATCTGAAATTAGCAACGCCACTACCATCGCCTGCATTATAGGAATACAGATATAAAGTACCATCTTTATCAGTACGGTATTCATCACCAATTTTATATAAACTCCCATAGCCTTTTACGTCTACCAACAAGAATATCCTGAATTTAGTAACACGTTTAACTCCAGCTTTCTTACTTTGGTCGATATAGTTACTCTCAAAGGTATATTTGTCTCCTAATTCTGAATAAACCTTGAATGACTTGATGTTATGAATTTTTATTGTCTGCTTTTCTCCTTTCACAGATTCTTTAAAATTTACTTTCTGAGAAGACGGAAGTTTAGGAACTTGAATATATCCGCTTAAGACTGAAGCATCTTCAAAAAATATTTCGCCTTTTAAATATTCGTTTCCTCCAAAACCAACCAAACGTTGAGCCTGAATATTGCCAACTAATAATCCAAATACTAATAAAATAACAACTTGTCTTTTCATGTCAATAAATTTTAAGATTTAAGTTCTTTACTTCCACATTCATTATTCGTTAATCGACATTCATTATTCCTTTTATTTCCATCTCCATTACCCCTCCCTAACCCTCCCCTAAAGGAGAGGGAATAGATTGTCGCTTATTGATGAATTTCATCGAAGGGAGAGCCTCCACCCTTTAGGGGGGAGGTTGGAGGGGGGCAGTAAGTAGTTATATTTTCATCAATTAACCAATAGGTATAATTCAGAACTTTATCGTATCCGCTAATCATATCTAAATATGTAGGCCCAACTTTAAAGTCAGGAATAACACCTCTCAGCCATTAGCTTGTTGATAGCCGCATGATCGAATCCCTTGATAATTAGCCAAAGTGCCATTACCATTTCCTGTGGCGCTAACACCATTTGTAAATAAAACCCTAAGCCGATATTTATGTGGAAGAAGTGCAACAGGGCATAAGTCATATATGGAACCACACCGATTAGCCCCCAGACTGATAGCCATCGGGGAATCAATCGTGTACGGTAGAAGGAAATGTATAAACAGGTAGCTCCAATAAGAAAAAAGATGGTGCCAACTGAACCGATTTGGCTTTGGAATTGATAGATGACATTGCCCATAGATTGTAAAGGAGTTGAATCAGCTCCTGTCACCACATATTCATTTGCAAGTAAAACAAGTATTAAAAACCCTAAAGTTGAAATAAAATAATAGGCACCCTCTAGTGCTCCACGAAAAAGCAACATACCTGTTGCCAGTACTTCGCTATCTTTTTTGAAGATAGGGTACAGGAAAATTGTCATCGCCACCAGTGATATTCCCATCATGAGAATTAAAAATGAGCCCCCGGTAATCTGGAACGAATTGCTGGCAACGAGATCCAGTAAATCCATTCCAGAAAGTGGTTTATTGGTAACGATTGAAGAAATCACTTCACCGCCAACAACTGTACTTGCAACCCCAAAGACTGTCCCTAAGAAGTATAGGACACCAGCCATCACTGCATTCATTCTGTAGTTTTTCATTTGAATTTTCTATTTAATCTCATAATCTTGAATTAACTGCTGGCATTTTAATTTTTTAATTCATTATAATTCTCTTACACACCGGAATCCAACTGCAAAGTCATTCCAATTACTAATTAATCCTTTACGGTAAAATACTTTTTTGCACATTTCCCCAGAGTGCCAGCTTCCACCTCTAATTACTCTGTTTGAACCATTATCCGGACCTTTAGGATTATCATATTCACTTTCTTTGTAATAAGTTTCAGAATGTCTATCAGCAACCCATTCCCAAACATTTCCTGCCATGTCATATAATCCGTATCCATTAGCATCATAGCTGCCAACTGTTTCAATCATATTTTCCCAAGCTATGTTATCTTGTTTTGCTATTTCTTTTGTCCAAACATCTCCATTGGGAAAATCCTTTCCTGCCAATCCACCTCTTGCTGAGTATTCCCATTCGGCTTCTGTTGGCAGACGTTTCCCTGCCCATTCAGTATACTTTTTTGCATCACTAAAACTTACACCAACAACGGGATAAGTCAAATAATTTTCTCCACTTTTAAAAATATCTATATTCCAAAATTCAGGTAACTTGTGTCCAGTTTCTTGACAAAATTCCAAATAATCTTTATTAGTAACCTCATATTTATCAATGTAGAATGAATCGACTTTTACTTCGTGAACAGGACTAAAACCTAATCCGTTTTTGAGATCCTTTCCCATTAAAAATTCTCCTCCGGGCACAAGTGTCATATCAGGATATTGCTGAGCAATCGCAACAGTAGAAATTATTGATAATACTAATATCGATATTTTCCTTTTCATAAAATTCTAATTACCATTTATTGTCATTTAGCATCAAGTATAAATATCAATCCCTGGTCAATTTGAAATTTGAAATCATCTGGAAATCCATGTCCTAAATTGGGGTATGAAATAAATTTATTATCAACTTCTGCACTATCCAGTAAGCTTGATAATTCTAACTGGCCAGGGTAAAAAGTTTTATCTTGCTCTCCACAAATCATAACAACTCTTACGGAGGACTCTTTAAGACTCTCAGCCCTTTTTATATCAAAGCTTCTTGGTTTAACCGGAAAAGCTAGTAATAATCCTTTGGTTAATAAGCCATTGTTTACTAATCCTAATGACATTGCACCACCTGCAGATTGTCCAGCAAGAATTAAAGATGTAGTATCGACTGAATATTTTGTAATTACTTGATTATATATTTGGCTAATGTCTTCAATACCATTTTTTCCATATCTGCGAGTAAAGGAAGCTTTCATTTCTCGTCCTTGTGGATAAACAGATATAAAATTATCTTGAATCAAATCAGATTGCCAATTTTCAAAGGTTCTATTATAGCTGCCATAACCTCCATGCAGTATTATTATCAAAGGATACTTTTGTGATTTATCATACTTTGCAGGAAGATTTACAAAATATTCAGCCTTTGCATCTTTTGATATATCTACTAGAAGAGAGTCGTTTCTTTTAATAAAATCAGTGAATCTTTTATTGTTTTTATATTCTGATAAATAAGATGGGTAAGGATTGTCACTTACCATAAAATTAAAACAAATCCCCTTTTTATTTGCTGCAATCCACGTATCCAGGCACTTATCAAATTGCTCTGTTTTTGTATAAAGAAATCCAAGGTTTAAGACAATTTTATAAGTCTCAAAATCACTCTTTGCTTGCTTTAACCCTTGCTCAAGAATTTCAATGCTTTTATAAAATCCATCCTCACTATTTGCTTTTAATTCAGCAAATAGAATCTCTATTTCCTCAGATATTTTAGGTTGCTCAACTTCGATGACATTTTGCGAATAACAAATAGTTATATTAAAAATTAATCCTAGAAATATTAGTTTATGCATTGTTGTAGTTTAATTGGTGCTATCGCGTGATGGCTTTAGTAATTTTTTCCGTGACTAATAATAATCTCATTTGATTCAGGTAGTTTTTGATTTACTATAATTATATTCTTTTCTATTATTTCAAGCTCACCATCCTCATTATCATCTATTCCAGTTCCTATCAGTTCATATGAATTAAATACATATGCTACAGACTGGGCATAATACCTATTCAACCCACTTGTAAATGGTTCAATAATTCTCTTTCTTAAATCAAAATGTAAATGTGGCCCGGTTGAAGGTCCTGAGTTTCCTAATTTGCCAATTATATCTCCTTCTTTTACTTTATCTCCTAATCTAACTCTAATTGATTCTGGTTTTAAGTGAGCATAAAAGGCAACTATATTATCACCAATATCTAGCAAAATACAATTTCCAAGAGCAGTTTCAGCCGCATAGATTGAATCTGGATAGTTAGGTGGAATATAATCAGGAATTCCATCTCTAATCCATATTACCTCGCCATCGGCAACAGCAACAATGTCCTTACTATATCCATAAAAATCTTCATTTGTTCTTCCATCATTTTTATAAAACTGTCCCTTGTCATTTGTTCCAATCCAATCAATTGCAAAACGTTGATTGCAATATCCTAATATAAATCCATCCAGGGCAGTTTCATATTTACTTTGAATTTTTTGCGAAAATACTCTGTGATAAGAACTGTCACCTGGACCACCTGCAATAAACCAAGAGCCTTCATTAATGGGAGGTCGAATCATTAACAAATCTCTATCTTTGATCGTCATTTCTTTTTCAATGACAAATTCTTTCCCGCCAATACTACATTTTAATATATTTGTGATAACTGCAGGTAATGTATCTACGTCTATCCAAATGTTTTTTATAAACCTATTTGTATCAACCCTAAAATCATAACTGATAAATTCGGAATCGAATAAAAGCAAGGTATTCTTACTCTGTACTTTAAATTCCTCAATCTCAATATTTCTATTCAGGCTGTCTTTTAGATGAATCTCATATACAAGACTTGTTCGATTGACTCCATTAAAAATTTGTGGTTCAAAAGGAATAACCATTTTGGGCTGAGCACTCAAATTAGTTAATGCATAAATCATAAGAATCCCTAATAATATCTTCTTCATAGTTGCTGTGTTTCTCTTCATCTAAAAGCTAACATTTGTATGTCAGTATTACCGATATTTAGATCTTAATTACCATTAAATCACAAATACATTGCCATTAAGGCTAAGTGATAGAATATCTGATATATTACAATTCTGTTCTTTTCTAATTCAGAAAATAAGTGTAAATATTTTTTACGATAGTTGTATATTTAATTTACAAATAGCTGTGTGGTTATACTTGAATCATTATTGTGTGTTTTTCAATAAACAGGATTTACAATTGTTCTCCGTAATTCATTCAATAAATATGCAATAGTTTATCTATACCAATTAAAAATAAAGCCTGTACATTATATTTGGAAGAAACATCATTTGTTTTCCATATCCAATTTTATTGGGTTGGCTTTCGTCATAGTATTCTGATAAATGGGCATCGCTTTTAACAATATTCATTAAGTCGAGAAATATTTCATGCGTCGATTTTAATCTGTTTATTTTGTAACTGATAGATAAATTTACATTGTACACATGGACTAATTTATTGTCGAATGCTTTTTCGTAATCCCAATACATATTATTTTCCGGGTCAACAGCTACATTTCCCTGTTCATCCCTCAATAGCGGAATGTATCTTTGGCCTCCGCCAAAAAACGCTTTTGCATTAATTGCCAGTATCTTATTCTGTTTTTTACCCAAATTTTTAAATTCTTTTCCATATAATAAATTGATAATGTAATTGCCATTGTACATCGTATTTCTCCATACTCCTTCCAATGTTTTATATTTTGATTCGTACAGGCTGCTGTTAAATAATACATAATAATCGTTATCGAAGAAGCGTTCCAGTGTAAATTCTAAGCCGTAGTTTTTCCCCACTCCCTGATTTACCAGAGGAACATATCTGTAGTTAGTGCCCTCATTTATCGTAGCATAATAACTTGTGTCATTATTCTCGACAGGTAAATTATACAAGTGCTGGTAATATATTTCAATCTTAGCCAAAAGATTTTCGGCAAAGCGTTTTTGTAAACTGAAAACATAGTGATCGGCCATTAACAAATCCAGGTTTTTATTGGGTTCGGTATAACTCCCGTTGGGTAGATGCACTTTTGTAAAATAATTATGTACGCTTTCGGTTGTACTGTGTTTGCCATATCCTGCTCGTATCGAGCTGGAATTATTTATTGCCCAGTTAACAGCAAGCCTTGGTTCCAGTGTATTTTTTTTATTTAATAAAACATTGGAATTATGAAGACCTGACACAAAACTTATTTTATCGGTTAAACTGAATTTCCAACTTATAAAGTTATTTATTGCACTTACATTATTGTTGAAATCTGTAACATTAACCAGAGTTTCAGAATTGTCATTATAGGCGTATTGATTATAATTGGAGAATCTGAGTGTGTATTTGGTTCCCAATATAATTTTATTTCTGGGGTTTATTCTATTGTTATACCTTATTGCTCCCCGATATGACGAGTTTGCAATTTTGCTGCTATAAGTTTGTACCCGGTT
>JAGLSB010000174.1 GCA_023135955.1 Bacteroidales bacterium
AAGAAAATCGGCGATAAAAGACTTATTCATGGACACACTCCTACTCCACTTGAAAATCTTCGGATTAATCTCTCTGTTCCCGATCCAAAAGTTATCAACATTGATACAGGCTGTGTGTACAATTCAGGTAAAGATTTTGGCTTCCTATCGGCTATTGATTTCGATAATCAGTTAATGTTTTCCCAGAAAAATATTGATCAGCTTAAATAGTGTTTATGGTTTCTATTTGGAGCATCCTTTCAAAAATACAATTAGATTAAAGTATAAATCTACAACTTCTTAATTACCAGAAGATATCATAAACTGCATCTGCCCCAAGTTTTGACACGAAATATATATCAAAAATGGCAAAAGTCGATTCCATTACCATCTCCAAAACCATTGGAACCGATAAAAGAAAAATAGCTTTGCGTAATTTGATAGACGTAAAATCCTTATCATTTCCTCCTATGGCATCTTTAAGATCAGCCCATAAACTTTTAAATCTGAGGAAATTATTAAAAGAAACTACTTTAGAAATATTGTGATTTTTACCCGACATGACTTATAGAAATTTTTTATTGATAATTGAAAACAGATGTGGCATATTATACCAAGAATCCCTAGCTTTTAGGAGTCATATTATAACTTATATCTGTGACAATTATCATCATCGGGTGTAGAATTTATTCAGTACAAAGTTAGGGATTATATCTGAATGTGAGTTAATGTGAAGTTAAAAATGGCTGTTTGATTCTTATTCTTCAAACATCCCAGCCATTCCAATAAGCCCATCACCAGCAACCCTATTCGTCAACCACTCCCCCATTACACTAGCTCCCAATGACTTGTAAAATTTAATCGCCGGCTCGTTCCAGTCAAGAACCGACCATTCAAGCCGTCCGCAGTTTCTTTCAACAGCAAGTTTAGCAAGATATGTAAGTAAACTTTTTCCAAATCCTCTTCCTCGGAATTTCTCCAGCACAAATAAATCTTCCAGATAAATTCCCGGCTTACCAAGAAAAGTTGAAAAGTTGTGAAAAAACAAGGCAAATCCTACAACTTCACCTTTAAATACACCAAGAATTACTTCAGCCACCTTTTTGTCTTCAAATAAATATTTTCTAAGATCTTCAACAGTTGCAACTACCTCATGACTTAGTTTTTCATAGACAGAAAGATGCTTAATAAACTCCAGAACAATTGATTCATCACCCAATCCGGCCATATATATATCAAATTCTGGCATTGAAGTAGTGGATATTTTTTTCATAAAATTGAATTTTAATTCATTGCAATCAACTACCTCGCAGCAGAGCTACCGAGGTATAAATAGGAAAATTATGTTCTATCGCAGCAAGCTGCGGGGAACCGATTCCGGCATGGCCGGAAGAGCTCAACGAAGTTAATATTACCCAATTAAGAATTACGAAAGTTAAATTTTATTATCAAAAAATAGAAACTAATGTATTGCTAACCACCCGTAATATACTTTTTCGTCAAAAATATTAAATGTGACACAGTTTTTTAAAGCAATTTTTACATCAAGGGGTGATGGCGGGCGGGGGGGTGGGATCCCACCCAGTCATGTAGATTAATCCTAATCGATATTAAGTAGAAACTATTTTGCGTTATCAAAGAATAGAATTGAAATGATTGAAATCAAAAAAGCTTTGTTTATTTTTACCAATAATGAATGCTAGTCTATGAAAAAGAATATTCAAGAGAAAGAGCAAATGAATTCGTGCTGTTAGCTTAACAGATTTAGGGAGTCAGGTTTGTGCATTCTTACTAATGGAGATTTATAAAAACGTTAAACTAAGTAAATTAAAATCAGGTTATAATAATTATCGTAAATAAAACTTCTATGAAAAAACTAAATCTACTGTTGCTAATTTGTTCCATCACATTTATTTCATACGGACAAGTACCTGAAGCTACT
>JAGLSB010000175.1 GCA_023135955.1 Bacteroidales bacterium
GTTGCTGGGCACCGCCCTGAGCCTGTCGAAGGGCGGCGCAAGCAACAAGTAACGATTTTTTTCCCTAGTTTTACCCGAAATCAAAATCTATGCCTGGTAAATTTGGACAATCACTAATAGACTTGAGTAATTTTCTTTGGGGTACACCACTATTGATTTTATTGTTTTCAGGAGGACTATTCTTTTTTATATCCTCAGGGCTGAAACCATTGCGATACGTGGGGCACGCTCTTGCAATACTAAAAGGAAAATTTGACAAAGAAGATGAGCCCGGACAAATCTCACATTATCAGGCATTGTCTACTGCGCTTGCTGGAACAGTGGGAATGGGCAACATAAGTGGAGTAGCTTTAGCCATTATAATGGGTGGACCAGGTACAATATTCTGGATGTGGATTTCAGCCCTTCTGGGGATGTTAACAAAGTATTTTACTTGTACCCTGGCTGTAATGTTTAGAGGATATGATAGCAAAGGAGAGTTACAGGGTGGTCCAATGTATTACATTGTTGAAGGTCTGGGTAAAAATTGGAAACCACTAGCCGTATTTTTCTCACTAGTGGCTATGATAGGAGTTTCTCCTATGTTTCAGGCAAATCAGCTTACTCAAGCATTTGTAGATATCGTATTAGTTCCTAATGGAGTTAGAGAAAGTATTATTCTTAGATTTACTATTGGGATTATAATTACAATAATTGTTGCTCTTGTTGTTTTTGGCGGAATAAAGCGAATAGCTAAAGTAGCTGGGAGTCTTGTACCATTAATGGTAGTTATCTATATTATTTCAGTCTTGAGCATACTAATATTAAATTCAAGTGAAATTATTCCATCTTTCAAACTAATAATTCATGATGCTTTTACTGCAAGATCAGTGATGGGCGGCGCTCTTGGATCACTAATAATAATGGGATTCAGAAGAGCAGCATTTTCTAATGAAGCTGGAATTGGTACTGCACCTATGGCTCATGGAGCGGCAAAAACCAAGGAGCCAGTAAGGGAAGGACTTGTGGCAATGCTAGGCCCTTTTATTGATACAATTATAGTTTGTACCATGACAGCTTTAGCAATAATAATTACTGGTGTTTGGATAGATAGTTCAGAGGAGGGAATTAGCTTAACATCAAAGGCTTTTGAAGTTGGCATTCCTTATATCGGCAAATATATCCTTATTAGTTGTGTTAGTATTTTTGCTCTAACAACCTTGTTTGCTTTTCCTTATTACGGTACAAAAGCCTTTTCTTACGTATTTGGAGCCGAATATGGCAATATCTACAAATATCTATACGTTGCCAGTATTAGCTTGGGTGCCGTTTCATCTTTAGATGTTGTAATAAGTATTTTTGATAGTGCTTATGCTTTGATGGCTTTCCCAACAATGTTATCTGCAATACTATTGTCTCCCCATGTTGTAAGAGAAACAAAAAAGTATTTTAATAAGTATGAAAAGGGGGACTTTAATCTGAAAAAATGAGAATTATAATATTCATAGTGGTTCTATTCTCGGCACATGATATCAATTATAGGGAGATATTTAAAGAGGAATATGATAAAGCAGCTCTGTTTATGGATGAAAACAAAGATATAATTGAAAAAACATGTCGTTTATTTGACAACAATCCATTTGTGATATCCAGCATCATTTTCCCTGAAGCAATTAGGTATTCAATGATTAGAGACTATCTTGAGACTGCCTCACTTGAGCTTGTATACGTAAGTACAGGAGAAGCTGATTTTTCAATAGGAAGTTTCCAAATTAAACCTTCATTTGCAGAAAGAGTTGAATATTATGCGAAGCATGAAATGAAATTCATTGAAGCTGAACTTTTGGATTGGTTTAGCTATGACGAGGGATTAAAAGATTATCAGATAAGAAAAGAAAGATTGGAAAGATTGAAAAGCACTGAAGGTCAGTTGCTTTATGTCAATTTATTTTATAAGTATTTACTTAACCGCTTCGATAAACTTAATAAAAATGGAGCTGAATATCTTATAAAATTCTCAAGTACTGCATACAATCATGATTTTGAAGCAGACATGAAGGAAATTGAAATCTATATGTCAAAAGCTTTTTTCCCTTGGGGCGTAAAAAATGACAAAGAAAAATTTAATTACGCTGATATTGCATGGTATTATTATCAGGATATTAAATAATATACTTCCCAGGCGTTTGCATTTTCATTTTTATTATTTTCATAATCAATACATTTTAAAGCTATTTTCTACATAAAATTTCCTACTTTTGCGGCTCAATTTACAAAGGATGGAATCAATAAGAAACATTGCAATAATTGCACATGTTGATCATGGTAAAACTACCCTGGTCGATAAAATAATTTATGAGTGTAATACCCTTGATTCAAGAAAGCCTGGCGGCGACTTGATACTAGACAGTAACGATCTTGAAAGAGAAAGGGGAATTACTATTCTTTCGAAAAATGTATCAGTACAATATAAGGGTGTTAAGATTAATATAATTGATACTCCCGGGCACGCCGATTTTGGTGGAGAAGTTGAAAGGGTATTGAAGATGGCCGATGGAGTTTTATTATTAGTAGATGCATTTGAAGGACCAATGCCTCAAACTCGTTTTGTCCTGAATAAGGCGGTCGAGCTGGGACTTAAACCAATTGTAGTAGTAAATAAGGTGGATAAAGAAAATTGTAGTCCTGAAGATGCTCAACAGGATGTGTTCGACCTTATGTATAATCTGGATGCAAGTGAAGAACAGCTTGACTTTCAAACAATTTTTGGATCGGCAAAGAATGGTTGGATGAGTCATGACTTTAAGAAGCCTACTACAAACGTTACTGCTTTACTTGATACTATTATTAGTGAAATTCCTGAAGCTCCTTATAAAGAAGGAAGTCCTCAAATGCAGATTGCATCGCTAGACTTTTCAAGTTTTGTAGGAAGAATTGCAATCGGTAGAGTCTTTCGCGGGGATATTCAGGAGGGTCAGGAATATACTATATGTCAGAAAGCAGGAAGTAAATCCAGAATTAAGATTAAGGAATTGTTTGTATTTGAAGGACTTGAAAGAAAAAGAGTTAAAAGGGTTAGGAGTGGTGATTTATGTGCAATTGTGGGAATTGAGAATTTTGATATTGGGGATACTGTGGCTGACTTTGAGTCTCCAGAATCATTACCGCGTATTTCTATTGATGAGCCAACCATGAGTATGCTATTTCTTATTAATAATTCACCATTCTTTGGTCAGGAAGGTAAACTAGTAACTTCCAGACATATAAGAGACAGATTATATAAAGAAACAGAAAAGAATTTAGCTTTAAGGGTAAAAGATACTGGTTCTGAAGATCGTTTTATGGTTCATGGAAGAGGGGTTCTTCACCTATCAGTATTATTAGAAACTATGCGCAGAGAAGGTTATGAGCTTCAGGTAGGTAGACCAAAAGTTATAATGAAAGAAATTGAAGGTGTTAAATGTGAGCCTTTTGAAGTATTAGTAGTGGATGTTCCTGAACCACATTCGGGAAAAGTTATTGAACAAGTTACCCGCAGAAAAGGTGAAATGTTAATAATGGAACCAAAAGGTGACGTGCTCCACCTCGAATTTAATATTCCTGCAAGAGGTCTTATTGGCTTGCGAAATGTTTTGCTAACCCTAACTGCAGGGGAGGCTGTAATGAATCATCGTTTTAGTGAGTATGCAGCTGTAAAGGATGAAATCAAGGAAAGACTTGCAGGCTCGTTAATTTCTTCAGAAACTGGTTCAGCTCTGTCTTTTTCATTGAACAGACTGCAGGATAGAGGGAAATTTTTTATTGATCCCGGCGAGAAAGTATATAAAGGTCAGGTAATTGGTGAATATACCAGAGACGGTGATCTCGAAGTAAATATTACTAAGGCGAAAAAGCAAAGTAATGTTAGGGCATCAGGAACAGATGATGCAGTTAAAATTGCACCTAAAATTCAATTTTCTCTAGAGGAATCTATGGAATATATTAAAGATGATGAGTACCTTGAAATCACTCCTAAAAGTATTAGGATGAGGAAGATCTAGGGGGATGGTGCGGTGGTGTGCTAATGTGCTTGTGTGCTGATTGTTGTCATCGAGTTAGAAATTTGAGATCACAGAACCAGCAACCCTTCGACCCTTCGGCTAGCTCAGGGACCGCAGGCTCAGGGCACCTCCAGTAACCAGCAACCCTTCGACCCTTCGGCTAGCTCAGGGACCGCAGGCTCAGGGCGGCGCCAGTAACCAGTAACCAGTAACCATTATGCTCCTACTTTCCGCAGAAAATCTTGAAAAGAACTTTGGTGAGAGAATTCTCTTCTCGGAACTAAATATTGGCCTCAAAACAGGTGACAAAGCTGCACTGATTGCTGCAAATGGTACCGGTAAAACAAGTTTACTGAAGATTTTGGTCGGTAAAGATCAACCGGAAAAAGGTAATGTTATTTATGCTCAGGGATTACGGATAGCCTTACTTGAACAAGTACCAGAGTTTAATGAGTCGTACACTATAAGGAAACAGATAAGCCAGGCAAGCACCAGAATCACAAAGATTATAAATACTTACCAAGATGCAGTTGATGCAAACAGCAAGCAGGAAAATGCTTTTAATAGGGGTAAATTAGAGGAAGCTAGCGCTGCCATGGATATTGCAGAAGCATGGGATTATGAAAGAAAACTGGCAGAGATGCTTGACAGATTTGCTATTGTCAATCTTGATCAAAAAATCAATACACTTTCCGGTGGTCAGAAAAAACGGCTTGCATTAGCTCTTACACTTATCGATAAACCCGATCTTTTGTTGCTGGATGAACCAACAAATCACCTGGATATTGAAATGATAGAGTGGTTGGAAACATATTTATCCCAGTCTAAGCAAAGCTTTCTAATGGTCACTCATGACCGCTACTTTCTTGACAATGCCTGTAATATGATTTTTGAGCTTGAAGACCAGACAATGTATGCTCACACAGGTAATTATGAATTATTCCTTAGAAATAAGGCTGCTCGCGAGAAAGCGGATGATGCAGAGATTCAAAAAGCACGGTCTTATGTAAGGAATGAACTTGACTGGATGCGAAGGATGCCTAAGGCCAGAACCACAAAATCTAAAAGCAGGATAGATAACTTTCATGAAATTCATAAAAAAGCTTCTTCTCAAAAAGAAAACAGGGATTTGAAGCTAGAGATAAATATGAAGAGAATGGGAGGGAAGGTGCTGGAAATTATAAACATGTCTAAGTCCTATTCAGGAGTAGAGATAATTAAGAATTTCAGTTATAAATTCAACAGAGGTGAGAGAATAGGAATAATTGGTGCCAATGGAAGTGGGAAATCCACCTTTCTTGATCTGTTGTCAGGACATATCGAGCCAGACACTGGTGAAAAAGATA
>JAGLSB010000176.1 GCA_023135955.1 Bacteroidales bacterium
GCAGGGTCAACGCATTTAAATTCTAAGGATCTTAAGGAGAAAATCATTATCCCACGCTGCGACAAGCCGTTTATTTTTGACACTCATCTTTTTCGTTTCTTCCTTTCTAAGAAGGTTAAGAGCTATTTTCTGCACTAATGCAAAGTTATTGGCTGCATTCCCATTTCTTTTTCTCTGAGCATCTTCTCTGAAAGTGACATCAAGTGTCCAGTGTAGTGAATTCTCAACGCCCCAATGCTGCCGGATGAATGAGTTAAAGCTTTCCGCGTCTGCCTCAACACTACTGATATATAATCGTGTTTCAGTTGTTTTTTTATCATTTATTTCTCTTTGAGCAGTAATACGGAGAAGGCTCTTTATACCTACCCAATGTTCCTTCTCATCCAGAAAATCAAGCTTATTGATTACTTCACATTTCCTTGTTTCTATTCTGCCATGCCCCTTCTCAACCGTTTCATTTATGGAATCAGGCTGTTGTCTAAAGAAGGTATGGTCGACATTTTCCTTTAAATAGCTCTGATTGCTTTTTAATGCTAGAATGTAATTTGCCTGTTTCTCTATGATTCTTTCAGCTATTTTCTTTTGGATTCCCATCGCATCAATAGTTATAATACATCCCTCAATATCCAGAATATTTAATAACTCAGGGATTGCAGTAATCTCATTAGATTTATCATTTGTCTTGATTTGTCCTAATACCAATCGATTACTACTTTCCCAGGCACTTACAATATGAATGGCTGAATTTCCGTGATAACTATCATTTGATCCGCGAATAGCCTTTCCGTCAATGGCAATAACTTCCTTGGATATTCTTGGATCTTTTAATGATTCCGCCCATTGGGCAAACAAATACTCAAATTTATCAGAGCGAATAAGCGAAAAAACTCTGTTAATTGTATCATGAGAAGGAATACCGTTGGGCAATTTAAGTATCTTGGATAGGAAATCCTTTTTTGATTTGCCAAACATTTCTATAGAGTCCCATGATTCTGCACCACACATAACAGCTATTATGCTTAACACGATAATGTCGATTAGAAAGTGCTTTTTGTTACGATGGATGCGCGGATCAGGCAATTGATTAAAATAGTAATGTAGTGATGTGTCCATTTTGTCAGGATTTTTGATTTAAAACAAAAATCGTTAGATTTAGACACAATAACTTGTGACGAATCAACTAACAACCAACCATTTACACCAACTTACGCACAATTGTTGATAACCGCAATGATTTTACGAATTAGCAGCACAAAGAATGTTAATAACCACGAAAATATTGTTAACACCTCTTCATTTTCGTGTTTTTATATGCGTTGACCCTAAACAGTGATCATTTCATTGAACTAACTAAACTATTTTTTTGTATATTTATTGGATCCCAGCAGTGAAATTCTGTGTTAACTAATTAAAACTAACCTCTATGAAAAGATTATTACCAATCATCATTTTGGCTTTGTGCACACTGAGTACTTATGCTCAAATCACTGTAACAGGCCGGGTGACCGATATGGACGGTACTCCCCTACCCGGAGCATCCGTCCTTGAAAAAGGAACCTTCCATGGTGCAATCACCGATTTGGAAGGAATGTACAGCCTCACCCTGTCGGCAGGTGCTGAAATGGAAGTCTCATTTGTGGGTTACCAGACCGAATACTTTATAATAGGAGATCAAACAGAGATCAATGTTAGCTTGAAGCTTGATCTGAGATCACTCGAGGAGGTCGTTGTGGTAGGTTATGGCACCCAGAAAAAGGTGAATGTGACCGGAGCAGTTGCTTCCGTTAATTCTGAAGAGATTACACGGGTGCCTTCTTCCAGTATTAATTCCATCCTGGCAGGTAAGCTGCCGGGATTGATCGTTGATCAGAACAGCGGTCAACCGGGAGACAATGTAGCGTCTGTTTATATCAGGGGATTTGGTGCCAATAACAATGTCGAGAGCAGAAGTGCACAAAATGAGAGTGCTCTGGTCATAGTGGATGGGATGGAACGCTCTTTTTCACAATTGGACCCCAACGAAATTGAAAGCATTACCATATTAAAAGATGCCGCGGCGGCTGTGTACGGTATACGGGGTGCTGCCGGTGTCATTCTGGTAACTACCAAAAAAGGAAAGACAGGTAAACCTGTATTCACCTATAATAGTTCATTTTCAAGTACGGGAGTAACCGCTTTCCCTGAGTTTACCGATTGGCAGGGGTATTTGAAAGGACTCGAGAACCATTCGGACCCTTCCAATGCCGATTTAGTAATAGGGGATGGTGTGATAACACCTGAGCGCGAAGCTGCTTTAGCTGCAGGCGATCCCGGTACAGACTGGTGGGAAGCCACCACCAGGCCTTATGCCCCCCTGCAGCAACACAACCTGAATGTGAGCGGAGGTACCGACAATGTTCAATACTATTTTTCCCTGGGCTATCTTGACGAAGGTACTATATGGGAATCTGAAGATTACAGCTTTAAAAGGTACAATACCTCTATGAATGTGGATGTAAAGATCAATGAATACCTTTCCAGCAATGTCATTCTTGGATGGCGAAAGGAAAACAGAAGCAATGCGGTGTATGCCGATTTTAACTACCTGGCCATGGCTATCCCAGCCTATCCGGAAACCTTGCCCGATCCAAACCTCAATTCAAATGTTACGCAGAATAATCCATGGAGCCCGATTGCAGCCACAAATCGCGATATCGGGGGCTTTGACGACCAGAACGTCGATGTACTAAATGGTTCAATCGATCTGAGATTTAAAGTCCCCGGGGTGAAAGGGCTGGAGTTAAAGGGATTTGCCGGTATTAATCAAAACATGGCATTTACCAAGCGTTTAAGACGTAAATACGAATTATACTTCTACGACGGGACAGAATATTCAGATCCATATTACAGTGACAGGACCAATGACCTAAATGAGGACAACTACAGGTTTAGCCGGATTACCTCCAATTTAAGCCTGAACTACAACCGCAGCTTTGGTGATCATAGCTTTAACGGACTGTTACTCTGGGAAGGGATCGTCGAGAAAGCGGAAGAGGTAACGGCAGAATCCTCCCAATTACTATCTCCGGAAATACCTTATTTTTATGCAAACAATGGAGACATGACCGTTGATGGGAGTGCGAGTGAATACGGAAGGACAGGTGTTGTAGGAAGGATAAATTACGACTACCAGGGAAAATACCTGCTGGAAGCATCCTTCCGGAGGGATGAATCATCGTATTTTCCTGAAGAGTCAAGGGTAGGATGGTTTCCCGCTGTTTCCCTGGGATGGAACCTGCATAAGGAAAATTTCATGTCGGATGTGGCTTTCCTGAGCAGGCTTAAGATCAGGGGATCTGCCAGTCAGCTTGGCAACGACGGGGCCAACCAATACGACTACATCGCGGGATTCTACATCCTTTCAAGTGGCAGCAATGGAAATGCAAATGGTTATGTTTTTGACAACCAGTTCCAGACAGGAATCAGAACCCTTGGGATCGCCAATCCCTTAATTACCTGGCAACGATCCAATATTTATAATGTCGGATTTGAATCAGGGTTTCTCGATAACAGGTTAAGCTTTGAAGCGGATGTTTTTTACAGGTACCGATTCAACCTCCTGGCCAGCGATCCTGAGAATGTACTGGTGCCGGGAACCTCCGGAGCAGAACAACCCCTGCAAAACCTGGAATCCAGATCGAACCGGGGCCTGGAACTCATTATGGGCTATAAAGACAATTTCGGTGAACTTGGGTTTAATATAATGGGGAATTTTTCCTGGGCCCGCGAAAAATGGGAAACCTTCCTGGAACCAGAGGAATACCTCACGGAAGACCTGGAGCGGATCGAAAGAAAATCTGGCCAATGGGTGAACAGGACCTTTGGATATGTGTTTGACGGATTTTTCGCCGATGAAGCCGATATCGCCGATGAAACCGTCCTGCATTACGGAGGCAGCAACAATGAGATTAAGCCCGGTGATATCAAACTCAAAGACATCAATGGAGATGGACTGATCACTACTGAAGACAGGGTGGAAATTGGCCGAAGCGGGACTCCGGAAATTATGTTTGGCCTGAACACACAGTTTACCTGGAAGGGATTTGATCTAACCGTATTCTTTCAGGGCGCATCAAACTATGGCACAAACTTCGATTATGCAGAACGGTCTATCGTCGTTAGAAACAATGGAGCCAGGGTACCCTTCCAGTATGTGATCGACGGTCTATGGACCCCTGAGAACAAAGGGGAAGGAGCAGAATTCCCGGTGGATAACCTGAAAAACAATGACCTGAGAATGGACCAGTACTGGAAAGAGATCACCTATGTACGCCTGAAGAATCTGGTCATAGGTTATACACTGCCTAATAAATATGTAAGCCGTTTCAGTATCAGTAACCTCCGGGTATATTTGAGTGGAACGAATTTGTTGACATTTGACAATCTCGGTATTTACCCCTATGATCCGGAAGCCGGGGACCGGGAAACTTACCCGCTGTCTAAAGTATATACGGTTGGTGTTAATCTAAGCTTCTAAGAACCTGCAATCATGAAAAAAACAATATATAATATCATTTTGATGGCAATGGCGGTATTGGGAAATTTCTCCTGTGAAAGTCCGCTTGACAGCACTGATCTTGGTGTGATCACCGAAGATGTAGTATGGAATGACGAAGATCTGATCAATGCCTATTTTGCAGATCTCTATGACCAGTCGGAGTGGAAACGGCACATCGACTTCTACAATCAGGGATTCTTAGGCAGATATGCCTTGTGGAGTTTGAGTGATGAAAGCGATTGCCGTTCGAGCACAACAAATAGATGGACTGGTGTCGGACAAGCGACCTCTTTGGTAAGCGGTCATGACACCGACCATCCTTTGCAGATATGGACGAGGCCACAGGACAACAACTCTACCGCCTGGGAATTGTTGCGGGCAATCAATGAGGCCATATATCAACTGGAGAATTCGGCAGAAAACCTGTCATTCGATTACAGCGAGTATCGTTTGGGCGAAGCTCATTTCATGAGGGCATTCCTTTATTTCAGGCTGGCAAGGCTTTACGGCGGTGTTCCGATCATTACCGAAGTTCAGGACGTGAGCGAAAGCTTTGAAAATCTTCAGGTAGCCAGAAGTACTGAGGAAGCCACCTATGATTTTATTTCCGATGAACTGGATGAAGCACTTCTATACCTGGAAGACAAAGATGCTTCTGATAAGTCAAGAATAAACAAGTGGATCGTATATGCCATTAAAAGCCGTGCCATGCTCTATGCCGGAAGTATTGCAGAGAACAACGATCTGCTGCCCCTGAAAGATCCCAATGACCTTGTGGGGATCGATCCCTCTCAGGCCACCCGGTTCTATCAGAAATCCATTGATGCTTCCATGAAGCTCTTGCCCCAACCTTACGGTCTGGGGGAAGCTCCGTTTTCCCTGTTGCCCGGTTCTACCGTAAGCGATTACAGGATGATTTTTGATAATCCGGAAAACAGTTCAGAATGCATCATGCTCCAGCAATTCGACGGGATCACCAACAAAGCAAATGACGATGATGTGCTGCTGCTCCCCAGGGTGGCAGAACACCCCAACTGGGGAGCCATGATGAATACCCATTGGGAGGTGGTGCAGTGGTTCGACTATACCAACGGCATTTCTGGCACCCGCCTGCCAGATGACAGCGGCGATCTGGCAGACCTCGTGGATGATGGCAATTTCTATGATCTGAACAGCCTGTTTGAAAACAAAGACCCCAGATTCAGGGCATCCATTGCACTGCCCGGATTTGAACTAAAGGATGAGCTTGCATGGTTCCACGATGCTACGGCCGAGGGTACTGAATCACCTGACGTTCCCAAACAGGGTGCCAAGCAAAATCACATTCATTCAGCAATCTGCGTCTATAAGCCGGCCCACACCGACAATCCGGTTACCTACAGGTATGAAGGGAACAATCCAACAAATATTTTAAGGCTTGGGGAAATATACATGAACTATGCCGAAGTTTCCCTGGCACTCGGCCAGGGCGAAGGACTAAATGCCCTGAATGAAATACGGACAAGAGCGGGGATGCCACTCTATACGGAGCTGAATATTGAGAATGTCCGAAACGAAAGAAGAATTGAGTTGTTCGCTGAAGATCACAGATATTTCGATTTGCAACGGTGGAGGATTGCGCAAGATGTGCTTACACCGGAGACAAAGTCCACCAACGTGAATTTTACCATAGATGCAATCAATATGACATTCCAGATCAAAGGATCGGAGGAAAGGTTCACACGGATATTTGAACCGGAAGATTATTACCTTCCCATCCCCTTAACCGAGATCCAGGCCAATGATGTATTGGTTCAAAATCCTGGTTTTTAGACTGTTCTATAGCATATAACTCTTCAAAAAGGAGGCCTGACACTTTACTGCCCGGTCTCCTTTTTGCGATAATTTACCGGTTAACATAGAATGACTATTCCAAATAGGACCTAGAAAAATGTGTATATTATAGGATCAATAGGTGCATCTGACAAATGAAATTAATCCACCAAACAATCAGATACTCAGCTTCCGATCTGGTTAATTATTTGGGATGTAAACATCTGACTGAATTAGACAGGCAAACAGCTCTAGACATTATTGATCCACCTGATTGGCACAATCCAACCTTAGCACTACTCCAGCAGAAAGCAGTTCTACAGTAAATTGTTGAGGATT
>JAGLSB010000177.1 GCA_023135955.1 Bacteroidales bacterium
TCGCCTTTTCATTATTGCTTAATTCTTCTTTCCAATATAAAATTTCTTTTTGCTTTTCTTCTGTAAGCTGCTCCGACAATTGTAGCATTTCTTCTGTTTTTTCAAGAAGTTCAGCATAAATCATATTGTTTTTTGAAAGTATTCTTGCGCTATCCTGAATATTCAGGAGCCGGCTTATTTTATCTTCGGAAAGATAATAAACCGATTCTTGTCCATCGTTTGTGAATGTGGCTCCCGGATTTATTATACCGCTGGTGTCCTGTGAATAGCAGATTGTTGGTAGGACGATAAACATTATCATAATTAATGTGTGGGTTCTCATAATTTACAGGTTTTTAAGTCTTTCAAGAATCTCTTCTTCAGAAAATCTCTTATTGACAAACTCTTGCTCATTTTCCTCAATATCCTTCTTTAAGCTGTCGGTGCTTTTTTTAATCGTTTTCATACTTCTCTCCAGTTCTTCATTTCTTTCCTCAAATTCATCCTCTACCTCCTCTCTTTCCTTTT
The DNA here is from genome assembly GCA_023135955.1 of Bacteroidales bacterium. Lineage (GTDB taxonomy): Bacteria > Bacteroidota > Bacteroidia > Bacteroidales > JAGLSB01. Next base: position 508 of record JAGLSB010000177.1, read on the forward strand.
CTTTATCCTTCATTTCACTTATTACTTTATTTTTTCTGCTTGCTTTTCTGTCCATTTTGCTTCTTATTGCAGCAACGAATAAAATAAATCCACCAAACGCCCCTGAAAACTTCATTTTCTCACTCCATATAAGTAGTGCCATTATTATTAATGCCAGTAAGAGGAGGATGCTATATTTGAATTTCTTACTTATCTGCTTTATGTTTTTCATGAAACATTTATTTTAATGATTAATACTGTTATATATTCATGTGTTTCACTGAGCCCGCAATCCCGAGGTATCGGGACTAGTACTGAATCAAGTTCAGCATAAATTCAACAATCAATTTCCGGCTCGCAAGTATGCTCCCGGAAATTGTGTTTCACTGAGCCAGCAACCAGCACCCAGTAACCAGCAACCATCCTTCACTCCGGAGGCTCCTCACCAACCACCTTCACTTCCCGACCTTGCTTTTCACCTGCAAATTCATTACCCGGTTTCTTTGCTTCAACTTTATTTAACTCTGACTGTTTCCCATATTCCTTCCTGAACATCATCATTTCAGCATAATCCCTTTGCTCAGCAATGCGAAAAATCTCTTTCATTCCGAATATTAGTGCCCAGATGGTGGTGTTGAAACTTACCCACTGGGCACCGTTTATGCCAAATTCAATAATCTTGTCACCATAAACAACCGGCGTATACCGATAGTGCAGAAATAACAACCAGCTTGAAATACTCATTGAAGCAATTAGCCCCCATACCTTAACACTGATAAGGGTAAACAATAACTTGCCTGACCAGGTAGGCCAAAAGCCCGATTCTCCCAGCTTAAATTTTCTTTTTTCTTCTTTCATAATATATTATTTTACAGCAATTAACTTAATCCATGTAGCAGTTCCCGGAATGCCATCAGGAACAAGCCGGTGGGCTTTCTGAAATTCGCGAATGGCTGATTGGGTTTTAATACCCATTATCCCATCTATCTCTCCATTATAGTATCCCAGAATTTTTAATCTCGACTGTATCTCAGGGATTGTTTTCTTTATCTTATCAATCACAGAGATATCCTTCAGATTATTCCGTTTCGATTCAATCCATTTTTCTGCTGCATATCCCGGACAAGCAGGCTTGCCGAAATGATAGTGTCCAAAAATATGCTGATCACCAAAACCAAAGGCATATTTAAGATGTGTCGTTAGTCCTTCAAGGGCAGTAAATTGTTCTTCTGTAGGTGAGTCGGATCCCAGATTATAGTCGGGCCCCTTAAAATTCCCGCAAAGCATAATTCCAATTCCTACCCTGTTTTCACCCTTTGTATGCCAGCAAATATGCGCAAGCTCATTTGCCTGAACAACTTCTCCGTCTTTACGAATGCCATAGTGGTAACAAAAATGCGGACATCCTTCTTTGCTAATGTGATTTGCCTGAATGTGATATTGATTCACACTCTCTATACTTGCTTCACCCAATTCCTGATGGATAATAATCTTATTAATACTCGTCAGCTTACGCTCAGACCAATGTAATTCAGGATGCCAGGGAAGTAGATTGATTTTGTTTGTTATTTTCATTTGAGAAGGTTTTATGTTCTTTTTTATAGGTAAGTGAAATTTAAGCGTTTTTATAGCCTGGTTTCTGAAAAAAAACATTACTGAGTAAAAAAAGACAAAGGAACAGAAGTTGTAAGGCCTATGAATAATCGGCTACAGGGTTTTGTTCTTCTGATCTATAATATTCTTCAGCGCCCTCCGGGGCTGTGATTTTAACGATGCCTGATACCCCGGACAGCAAGTGTCCGGGGCTATTGGTATTAAACCCGTCCCGGGTTTTAGGTCCCACATTTAATTGCTATTAGTAATCGATAAAGAAATCTAAGGCATAAAAGTGATGTTAGCACAATAGCTTCAGGCAGTCTGCCCTGATATTTCATGGCTTTTCATCCCGGATTTTTGGGTTCCAGATATCCCGGAGGGATAAAAGAACAATAGCCCCAGGCGTTTATGCCTGGGGTTTGGCGTAATGAGAGTCCCACAGCCCCGGAGGGCGCTGACTAAATTAAATCCCAATATCATTCTATACTCCCTGTTTTCGAAAAAGACCCCCGAAAATTAAAATAATAACCTCTTGCTGAGGATGAATACGAGATTGCTTCAGTC
>JAGLSB010000178.1 GCA_023135955.1 Bacteroidales bacterium
AATTATTGTATCAAAAACCTAGCTATATTACAACGATCCTCCCCTGTATTCAGTCATCAAACAATCGGAGGATTATTTGCTTCATACTAATATTATTTCTGAAAACTCTCAGATTATCCTTATCTTTAACTCTCAACAAAAGATGCTTATACCTCTTATTTCTTCATCATATGGATAAAAATAAAGCTGTTGTTGTCACAGGTATCGGAGTATTTACCTCCATTGGAAATACCAGGAATGAATTCTGGAATTCAATTATTGAAGGTAAATCGGGAACCAGAAAAATACAGGCTTTCGATCCATCGGGTCATAAAAGTCAGGTTGCTTCTGAGGTAATGAACTACAAACCAGAGGATTATTTTGATCGTAAAGAAGCGCGTAAAATGGCTCGTGTGTCACAATTAGCATCCAGCGCTGCAATTGAGGCCGTAAAGGATGCTGGTCTGGATTTAGATAAGGAAGACCGGCTCCGTATTGGATGTGTCATTGGCTCTGCCGCAGGAGATTACTTTCATCTTGAGGAACAAGTTCTCAGGTTTGCAAAAAAGGGACCCGGTTCTGTAGGTCCATTAACTGTACCACGGGTTATTCCTAATATGCCAGCGTGTAATGCGGCAATGCAATTGGGTATTTACGGTCCAAATATGGGTGTTTCTGCGGCCTGCACTACAGGTACGCATTCTATAGGTGTTGCCCTTGGATTGCTGAGGGGAGGGATGGCAGATGTAATTCTGGCCGGTGGTGCAGAATCAACAATTACGCCTTTGGTTCTAGATTCATATACGAGTATGGGTGTACTCTCTTTTAATAATGAATTTCCTGAAAGAGCCAGTTGTCCATTCGATCTGAACAGAGATGGATTTGTAATTGCCGAAGGAGCCTCTGTTTTAGTATTGGAAACTTTAGATCACGCTGAAAAAAGAGGGGCTAAACCACTTGCATTTTTAAGTGGATTTGGAATGACAGCTGACGCCTATGGCATTGCCGCACCAGAGCCAAACGGTACATGGGCCGCAAAGGCAATGGAACTTGCTGTTAAGGATGCCGGACTTAAACTAAATGATATAGGGTATATAAATGCTCACGGAACATCCACAATAATGAACGATAAAACGGAAACACTGGCAATTAAGCTTGCCTTTGAGAACAGAAATGTGCCTGTGAGTTCAACCAAATCGATGATTGGCCATGCTCTTGGCGCTGCCGGTGCCATTGAAGCCGCAGCAACTGTATTGGCAGTTCACCATGGGATCTTACCACCAACTATTAATTATAAAACAAAAGATCCTGAATGCGACCTGGATGTTGTGCCTAATATTGCCCGGGCAGCTAACATTAAAGCCGCAATTTCCAATTCTTTTGGTTTTGGCGGACAGAATGGAGTACTTGTATTCTCAAAAGCCTAAACTGGTATTTAAAAAATTCAATCGAAAAGAATAATAGATTGCTTAGCCTCGGCGGCAAAGACGGAGCCTACTCGGGTGGTAGCTTTACCGACCATCCCCAATTATTATTATATTTAGCCTTCATTTTCAACCATATTTATAAATAAGCTAAACTATGAGATCTAAAATAATATTTATTGTATTACTTGCCATGGGAACCATTTCCTTTAAAGCACCTGAACAAAAGAAAATTATATTTTATGGTGATTCAATCACTGCTGCGGGTACTCGCGATGACAATGCTTACATTAATAAATTCGGTTTTTATGCTAAAGAAGATAATTTTAGTCCGAAATTAATTAATGCTGGCATATCGGGAAATAAAGTTACAGATCTGTACTTAAGGCTGGAAAAAGATGTGCTTAGTCAATCACCTGATATTGTTGTTATCTATATCGGGGTAAATGATATATGGCATAAAACTACCAAAGGAACCGGAACTGATTTTAATAAATTCGGGGAGTTTTATGATGAAATAGTTCAGAAATTATTGGCGGAAAATATCAATGTGGTCATTTGTACTCCGGCTGTTATTGGAGAAAAAATTGATTGCTCTAACCAACAGGACGGCGATCTGAATAAATACAGTCAGTGGATAAGAGATTATGCTGAATTAAATGATTTAGCCCTTGTTGATCTTCGGGAACTTTTCCTGACTTATAATCGTGAACGGAATATTGAAAATATAGCTCAAGGAATTTTAACAACGGATGGAGTTCATTTGAATACTGCTGGAAACGATTTGGTAGCTAAGGAAATGTGGGGGATAATGCAGGCGTATTTTTAGGATAGTTACAAGTAAAATTCATTTCAGTTGTTGACCTCGCTTCACATGGTTCAGGTTTGAGGTTTCAAGTTTCAGGTTGAGTCACAATCTCAAACCTCAAACAGCGACTGAAAGGAGCAAACCTGAAACAACGACTGAAATGAGTTATACCAGTAAACTCTTAAGCTTTCTTCGCCCAACTGTCCCTTAGTGGTACAGTACGATTGAATACAAGATTCTCAGCTGTGCTGTCTGGATCGAGATTATAATAACCAAGGCGTTGAAACTGAAAATGGTCCAAAGCTTTTGCGTTCAATAAAGATGGCTCAACATAGCAGTTTTTCAAAATGGTCCTTGAATCTGGATTCAAAAACTCTTTAAAATCCTTATCCTTATGTCCATCTGGATTAGCATCACTAAACAAACGGTCATATAATCTAACTTCTGCTTTGATTGCATGCATAGCAGAAACCCAATGAAGCGTTCCTTTTACCTTACGGCCTGCAGCAGGGCCTCCACTTTTCGTGTCTATATCGTAAGTACAATAGACTTCCCTTACAATTCCATTTTCATCTTTCTTAAAATCCTCACACTTAATGAAATATGCTGATTTCAATCTTACTTCACGACCAGGTCCAAGCCTGAAAAACTTTTTAGGAGGATCCTCCATGAAATCATTTCTTTCAATGAATATCTCACGAGAGAAAGGAACTTTTCTCGACCCCATCGACTCATCCTCAGGATTATTATCTGTTTCTAAATATTCTTCCTGATCTTCTGGATAATTTGTTATAATAACTTTTAAGGGATCAAGAACTGCCATTACTCTGGGAGCTTTCACATTGAGATCATCCTTGACACTATGCTCAAGTAAACTTACATCTATTACACCGTCAACTTTTGTAACCCCGATCTTATCAACAAAATTTCTGATCGACTCAGGCGTATAACCCCTCCTTCTCAGTCCTGATAAAGTCGGCATCCTGGGATCGTCCCAACCATTCACCTCATCTTTTTGTACTAATTCAAGGAGCTTCCGCTTACTCATCACTGTATAACTCAGGTTCAACCTGGAAAATTCTGTTTGTTCAGGTCGCACTTTTCCTTCTTCTACAATTTGATCAAGAAACCAATTATAAAGTGGCCGGTGAACCTCGAATTCGAGAGTACAAAGTGAATGTGTAATACCTTCAATATAATCGGATTGTCCATGAGCATAATCGTACATTGGATATATAGCCCAGTCCTCGCCAGTTCTATGATGAGAAGCCTTCACAATACGGTACATCAAAGGATCGCGTAGATGCATATTAGAGGATGACATATCAATTTTAGCCCTTAATACTCTGCTACCTTCTTCAAACTCGCCCAATTTCATTCTTTCAAATAAATCGAGATTTTCTTCAACACTTCTGCTTCCGAAGGGACTTTCTTCGCCTGGTGTAGTTGGATTTCCTTTTTGAGTGGCTATTATTTCTGCCGATTGATCATCAACATAGGCTTTTCCGTCAATGATAAGCTTTCTTGCCCACTGATATAATTGTTCAAAATAATCAGATGTGAAAAACTCATTATCATTCCAGGCAAATCCTAACCACCGAATATCATCTTTGATTGAATCAACATATTCTACATCTTCTTTGCTTGGATTAGTGTCATCGAATCTAAGATTAGTTTTCCCTCCGAATTTTTCTGCTAATCCAAAATCAATGCAAATCGCTTTAGCATGTCCAATATGAAGATATCCATTAGGTTCAGGAGGGAATCGGGTATGTACCTTTTTTTGATTTTTCCCTTCACTTAAATCTTTTTCAATAATTGATTCAATAAAATTTGGTCCTTTTTTTGAGATTTCTTCTGACATACTGTTTTTATTTTTCATGACAAAAATAGATAATAAATATTGAAATCTGTGATATTATTAGAATGTAAATAAGTAGATAATACAGGCTAGCTATTCAATACAGAATTGGATTTTTTGAAAAATTCCGCGAAATTGCACTAGTTTTGAAAGCAGGCTATTTCTTAGAACAATCATTCAAGAAAAAACAACAATGGGTAAAATAAAAATAGAGCAAATGGAGTTTTACGCTTTTCACGGTCATTATAAAGAAGAGCAAATTGTTGGAAATCGATTCCTTGTGGATCTCGAGCTGGAGTCTGACATGGAAACAGCTGCAGAAAGCGACGAACTGGAAGATGCTGTCAATTACCAACACGCATACAAGATTGTAAGACAGGAAATGAAAATAAAATCTAAATTACTAGAGAATATTGCCAAACGAATACTCGATTCTTTATATGTAGAAATGACAGGAATAAAGAAAGCAAGCGTTACTATTAGAAAAATGAATCCGCCCATGGGTGGACAGATTAAGTCGGTGAATGTTACTTTGGAAAGATGATGTGGTGGTGCTAAGTGAAACTCAGCTTTCGTGAGGTAACGAAACGAAAGCTGTTAGTTGAACTAGTCCCGAGTATTCTCTCGGGATCATGGTGTG
>JAGLSB010000179.1 GCA_023135955.1 Bacteroidales bacterium
CAAATTCCTCTTCATATACCCAATCAGGAGATCCGTAAATAATCTTATTCAATTCGCCATCCTGTGTAATGGCCTTTTCTTTATTTGTAGCTAAATCTTTGAAAAAAAGATTGTTATTTCTTACAAAGGCAATTTTGCTACCGTCAGGAGAGAAAGTAGCCAGTTGCTGTTTTCCCTTAGAGGAAAGGGGATAAATCTCATTTGATTCTAAATCAGCAATATAATAGGATGCAACAAATGAATGTCTGTAAATATTTTCTCGTTTTGTGGTCAATAATAGTTTCGTTTCGTCCGGACTGAATTCATAAGCGGTGATTAGTTGAATCGGAGAATCATCTTTCTTTGTAAGGTCAAGGATAACCTTTGTAAGATCACCAGATGAATATTCAAATTGTTTAATATACTTCCCCTCTTCGAGAGTGGTGTAATGTTCTCCATAATTCATTGACCTTATATTTTGAATGCCATGAGGAAAAAATTGGAATTCCTTATAAATATTATTAAGGCTGATTTTTTTATTCTGTAATTGTGCATTTGATATACCAGAAAAAGATACTAGTAATATGATTGAGAAAATTAATCGGTTAATATTCATTTTGTATTAAGTTTTTTTTAAGCGAATAAATTTATTGAAAAACCGCCATCAACAGCTATACATTGTCCAGTTATATAACCTGCAGCCGGAGAACATAAAAATCTGACTAGTCCTGAAACTTCTTCAGGTTTGCCAATCCGTTCCATTGGAGTATTATTAAGAACCTCACTAAGATAAGCTTTATCCTTCAATACCTGTCTTGCCAATGGTGTATCAATATACCATGGTGCAACTGCATTTACTCTGATTTTATGACTTGCCCATTCAACAGCCAGATTCTTACTTAATTGAATTAAAGCGGCCTTGGTCATACCATAGATTGCTCCGGTTTTCAAGTGACCAAGTCCGGCAACAGATGAAATATTAATAACACTGGAATTATTAGCATTTTTTAGCAGCGGGAGCAATTTACGGGATAAATCGATAGCGGAAAACAGGTTCGTGGAAAATAAACTTTGAATTTCATCCTCGCTGTATTCATGAATTTTTTTTCGGATATTTGTTCCAACATTATTGACAAGAACATCAAGTTTGCCCCATGTTTTTTCAATAAAATCAATCAAATTCTTCCTTTCGGATTCAATGCTAATATCTGCTTGAAAAGAATATACAGGAAATTTTGATTTTGATAAGGATTCACAAGTTTTCGAGAGTTGATTTTCATTCCGACCAACAATCAGTATTTCACATCCCGCTTCAGAAAGTTCTTTTGCTATTGCAAAACCTATTCCTTTGCTTCCTCCGGTTATGAGGGCAGTCTTTCCGGAAATATCAAAATTTCTATACATCATTCAGGTAATTTTCAGTTTCAGAAGCAATAAATTCCCAGGCTTCAAGAATATGTTTTTTTGTTACATAAGTATTTCCAATTACAAAGCGGAAGGTAAACTCATCATTTACTTTCGTATGGGAAATATAAAGTTTTCCAGATTTATTTATCCTGTCTATTAATTCTTTACTTGAGCGATTATATTTATCAAGTTCCATTTTTCTTTTATTCTTCAACCTGAAACATACACAAGCAAGATTCTGAGGTTCATGCAATACAAAATGATCATTCGACTTTACCATTTCAGAAAGTTCCTTCGCCCATTTTATATGATTACTTATTTTCTCTTTAATTCCACTCACACCCATTGAGCGAATTACAAACCAAAGTTTCAAAGATCGAAAACGCCTGCCCAGTTGTATTCCCCAGTCACGATAATTATTCACTTCAGAATCAGCATTTGTTTTAAGATACTCAGGCAGAATTTCAAATGTTTTTATAAGTGCTTTCTTATCTTTTACAAAATAGGCTGAGCAATCAAAATTTGTGAACATCCATTTATGCGGATTAAAAACATAACTATCAGCTTTCTCGACCCCATTAATAATATGTCTGTTTTCTTCAAGAATAGTTGCTGTTCCTGCATAAGCAGCATCAATATGATGCCAGATGGAAAGACCGCGCTCTGCTTTATAATGGTCGAGAATGTCCTGTACTTTATCTACCGGATCAATTTCCCCGGCTTCGGTGGTGCCTGTAACCGAGACAGTCATCATAACAGGCCGCATTTCCATTTCGGCTTTGTCGAGAAGTTTTTGTAATTGAGCAACGTCCAGCCGACCCTTGTTATCAAGGGGAATGGTCCAGAAGGAGCTATCGCCTAGACCAAAGATATTTACGCCCTTTGACCACGAAAAATGCTTGTTACCGGGGACCAGAACAACTGGTCCTTTATAGGGCTGGTGAATATGTTTTGAAATGAGGGCTGCCGCTTCAAAAGGGTTGCTGCCGACAAGGCTGTAGCGCCGGGTATCATCTTCAGACACATTATAGCAAAGCAACAGGTCGAAATATTTGTCCCATCCCATGTGGGCAGCATGCATCAGGTTAAAAATTATGCCTTTTTCTTCTGCGAGGTATAGCGAAAGGCTTATCCAGTGGTCCATACGGAAACGTGCCCGCCATATGGCCTCAAAGTTAGCGACAGTACCGCCTGAGGTGAAGTGCCCTTTGACCAGGTCCGGGTCATAACCAACCATGTTGGCCAGCATTTCAATCGCTTCTTTTTCAATGGTGAGTGTTACACGGGCGGCTTCCTTGGAAGTATTGTTGGGGTTGTGGACAAGCGCAGCCATATGTCCGAGTATAGCTGGCAGGGAAATTTCAGAGACCATATGGCCAATATAACGAGGTGAATATTTGGGGATTTCATCACGTAACATCTCATTGAGGTGCGCTAGGTTTTGCGACAGTTTCTCGCGTTGCTGGAGAAAATCAGCCGACATCCGGTCTTCGTTTGAGATTGCAGCGGGGTCGTCAGGGAACAGGTCTTGCCGCCAGCGAAACCAATGGCCCAATATTGATTGCATTTCCCCTCTCAGCCAGGACTCATTTTCAGACTTCGGGCCAAGGAAAAAAGCTTTTATCCACTGCGGGTCATCAGACTGTACCATACGAACTCCATAAATTAGTTTCATATGATACTATTGTGCTATTGTCCAGAAGTCACTGCGACAAATGGTCATGCGGTGTGTTGGTTTAATCGACCAGTTTCAGGGTTAATCTGTCAAAATACTTTAGAATCGCTGCAAGGTTTTTACCGCGTTTGAGGATTTGACCACTCATGCTGGTAATGCGCCACGCGCCCTGCTTTTGAGCAAGAGATGGCTGTTTGATGATGCGGTAGACAGGCATTTCGGTAGCGCGTTTGAAAATCGAGAAGACAGCCTCATCTTTAAGGGTGTCGATGGCATAATCTTTCCAGATGCCACTGGCGACCATGCGGCCATAGGTGTTGAGGATAAGGCCAAGTTCCGTGCGGTGCAAATAGGTGCGGTTGGCGCCGTCAGCGTCGCTTGTAATGCGCTGGATATCAGATGAGTCTCTATCAATAATCTTCATGGGCTCAGTTTGTCCTAAAAACGCAATAAAGGCAACATTTACGCATTTTATCGCACAGGAACAGCATTTCATCGGAAATTGATTGCGAAACGTGCTTCAGGGTTTTTAATGGGGAAAGATATATTGATAGTGAACTCTGAACAAAGATCCCCAAAGGGGACGCAATAAATATAATAAACGGAGAGGATGAAATGAACAGGAATAGTATAATTAAGGCAGGTTTTATAGCTGCCGCTTCGTTGGGCATTATGGCTTTTACAATGACCCCGGCAACGGCAGAGCCTATTGGTGCTATGAGCTCGCCAGATGTAGTGAAAGAAATCCGTGATCTGGACCCGTTTACCAAAATTCATATTAAAGGTGCGCTTAAGCTTCATGTCACCGGTGGTGAGGACCAGCATGTATCTGTTGAGGTTGATGAAGATTATGTAGATGACCTCAGGACTTCAGTGGAAGATGGCACTTTGATTATCGATATGAGCCGCGAGGGCAAGAAGAAACGCTGGAAAGGCCCAAAGGTCGAAATGAATATTTCCATGCAGATACTGGAATCTATCGAACTTGATGGAGCCATGGACGCTGAACTGGTCAACCTCAGTGGCGGTGACCTTGATATTGATATTAGTGGAGCTGGCAATATTTCCATCGAAGGGAGCTGCAATACTTTGCGGGTTAACCTGAGTGGTGCCGGCAATATTGAAGCAGAAGATTTCAAGTGTAAAAATGCCAAAATCAGATTGAGCGGTGCGGGCAACATTGAGGCCTATGCTACAGAAAAGGCTGATGTGCGCCTTGCTGGTATTGGCAATATTGATATTACTGGCAACCCTAAAGAAATTTCAAAGAAAAAAGGTGGGTTTGGCAGTATAGATATCAGGTAACTGAAAAAGAGACAGGGCGGCCATTCGTGGCCGTTTTTTGTTGTGAGTATAATAGCCAATAATGGCAGGATACATGACAATAAAGAGGAAAACAGAAATGAAAAAGAAAACAACATTAGCCCTTGGCGCGGCAGTGGCCTTATCACTGGCAGTGCCTTCTATCGGCTTTGCTGCAAATGCCGCAAAGGATGAAAGTCGTAGTGTGAAAGATTTCACTGATATTAGTTTAATGGGATCACTGGATTTGGATGTTACGGTCGGCAAAAAAACGTCGGTAAAAGTAATAGCACCTGACGATCTGATCGATAAAATTATCACCGAAGATAAAGGCGACACATTAAAGGTTCGCTATGAGAAACACATGAAGTGGAATAGGGCCTGGAACAACAAGGAAATCCGGGTGGAAGTTACCATGCCAGACCTTAAGGCTGCCAGCCTACTTGGCTCAGGCGATCTTAATGTTACCGGCGGTAAGGGCAAGGCATTTGATCTGGCCCTCAAAGGCTCTGGTGACGCTACAGTTACTAAGTCTGATTATGGTTCGGTTGAAATTAGCCTGATGGGTAGTGGCGATATTAGCATTGATGGACAGTGTGACAGCATCTCCGT
>JAGLSB010000018.1 GCA_023135955.1 Bacteroidales bacterium
CAGCTTGCTGCGAGGAGTTTCATTAGCTTTGTCTTATTTCAGTACTTTGTTAATGGTGAATTTTAACTTCGATGAGTTTTGTGCGAGACCTTGACTAGAGTTCATATTATCATTTTGTAAATTAAAGCGTAAAATCTGCAATTAGATTGCAAATATTACGCTTTAATTTATTATATTTGTTTTATGAATCAGATTTACAATAGAAAATATGTAGCAGATATTGTTAAGCTGAGTACATATTTCCCTGTTATTGGAATTATTGGAGCCAGGCAGGTAGGAAAAACAACTTTGGTCAGAATGTTGGAAAATGAGTTTTCAAAAAAGATGATATTTATTGATCTTGAATTACTTTCTGATTACAATAGGCTTGATAAACCGGAGCTGTATCTCAGTAGATTCTCAAATCAGTGTGTAGTTATTGATGAAGTTCAGATAAAACCCGATTTATTTCCAATTCTTCGTGCAATTTCTGACAGAACCGGAGATGCATGTCAGTTTATTGTAACCGGTTCGGCCTCTCCCGATCTGCTTAGACAGAGTACAGAATCTCTTGCGGGAAGAATTGCCTACATTGAAGTAAGTCCCTTCTCTCTGGATGAACTCCCTGATACAGTTACCCAAGATCAACATTGGTTCCGTGGCGGATTTCCTAAATCACTATTTGCACCTGATGAATTTTTAAGCAGAAATTGGATAGAGAATTTTATAAAAACCTATATAGAACGTGATTTGCAAATCCTGGGATTAAGGACAGATGTACTTCTTTTGCGCAGACTTTGGATTATGTTGTCACATATGCATGGTAATGTTGTCAATTATTCATCGCTTTCTACATCATTGGGGGTTTCAGTAAATACAGTACGACATTATATTGATTTCTTTGAACAAGCTTTCCTCGTAAAACGTATTCAGCCATATTTTACAAATATTAAAAAGCGATTGGTTAAATCTCCAAAAATATTTTTAACTGATACTGGTATTCTACATTCATTATTGGGCATAAAATCAATAGATGAACTTTTTGGACATCCGTCAATTGGCAATTCGTGGGAAGGGTATTGCGTGAATCAAATTATCAGTACTGTCAAAACTACTTATGATGCTTTCTTTTTTCGTACACATGATGGATCGGAATGTGATTTGGTTCTTACTAAAGGGATGGATCCTATATATGCTATTGAAATCAAATTTTCTGATGCTCCAAAACTAAGTCGAGGAAATATACTTGCTTTCAGGCAGATTAATGCAAAGAACAATGTAGTGATTGTACCTTCGGGAGAGAATTATCCTTTACGAAATAATATTGAAGTATTTAATCTTCAGGATTTTGTAAGCTTAATTCAAAATTCAATAAACAATTATAATAACAACACTTTGTTAAATGGTGAGTAATGAATGAATGATAGAATAATGAATAATGAATGATTGAATAATGAATGATGAATGATTGAATAAGGGATTAATTTACTGATAATAAGGATTTTGTAATAATCACAAACAATATTCGCAACACTCTTTATACCAATAGATTACAAAAGTTTAACGAGTTATAATAATAAATATATATACTGTCTTAAATTCCATTGAGGTGAAAATAACGCATAAGATTTTATATATTTGAATAAAAAAAGGCTCCTGATCAGGAACCTTTTATTATTAGTTTTTTGTTATATATTATATTGACTCTGTCTCTACAATCTTTGCTAATATTTCCTCATAAGGAATAAGTAAGTATTTTTTATCATACATTTCAATCTCATTACCAGAATATTCTTTATAGATAACCGTATCCCCAACAGAAATCTCCAGATTTTCAATTTTACTTATACCCACAACTTTTGCAAAATTCTTTTTTTCTTTAACTGAATCGGGAATTATAATGCCGCCTGCTGTTTTTTGTTCTGATTTTTCGTCAGTAATATCAAGTAATACATTTTGATTTACGGGTTGTAACTCTTTCATTTTTATTTAATTTTTAATATTTGTGATTATCCATTAATTCCTAAAAGTGTATTTATCTTTTGTTTGTCAAATCCAACAATAATTTGACCATTTATTTCTGTCTGAGGAACACCTTGCTGTCCACTTTTTTTAACCATCGCCTCTGCCGCTGCTTGATTTTTAGAAACGTCAATATCAGTAAATCTGATCTTATTTTCGCGAAGATAAGTTTTTATTGTTGTGCACCATGTGCAAGTTGGAGTACTATAGACTATCACTCTTTTTTGAGGTTTAACTTCAGAACTTGTGGTTGAAATATAAACAGCATCTTCAAGAATTGACTTAAAATAAGATGACTGATGACAGCCTTTTACAGTGTTTTTTGCTTCGGTACCTTCAAATTCAATCATTGTAGGAGCTGAAGTAACATTATATTTCTCATGAATGTCGCGCACTGTACTTACATCAGCAGAAAATAATTGCAGACCTTCAATATCAGTTGCAGCCTCTGTATAATGTCCCATGGCGCAATCGCTCTGTTCAGATCCTTTTTTATACAATAAAAGATATGTCTTTTTGTCCTTGTCTAATTTAGAATTTAATTCAGAATATGACTTTATGCTTATTATGTTCATCTAAATAAAATTAATTAAAATATTATATCTCTCGACATAAGCAGAAAATGTGCCATTTTGAAAAAGTAACATAATGACAGAAGTTGAAAGCAAGTTTGTCAGTATTTTTGAAGTATTATGATTAATCGTCCATCTGTTGTCCGAAATTAGAATGGTAATTTCTCCAATTCCACATTTCCGCCGCTTATAATGATTCCAATTTTTTTATTCAGAAATATTTGTTTTTCCTTTAAAACAGCAGCTACAGCAACTGCACTCGATGGCTCTATAACTATTTTCATTCTTTCCCAAATCCATTTCATTGCATGAATAATTTCCGATTCTTCGACCCTGATAATTGCATTTACATATTCTTGAATTATAGGAAAGTTTTTATCGCCGAGCTGTGTTTTCAATCCATCCGCAATAGTTAC